>JACOTK010000257.1 GCA_016178435.1 Actinomycetota bacterium | reverse complement strand
GAGCTCGTGACCGGTGAGCACTCCGGGTTGGCGAATCCGGCCATGCCTGCAGCTCTCGACAAGACCAAGGTCGCCTGGATCGCGTCGGACAACTCGAGGACTCCGGAACAGCAGCCCTTGGGCAAGGCGCTGACGGTCCCTCGCCATCCGACGAACATCTACTACAACACGGCAACTCAAACGGAACAGCTCGACGAGTACAACTACCTGTACTACGAGAACTGTGTGAACACGGCGGTCACGACGTGCCTGACCGCTCCCGTCGACTGGGGTCAGTACGTCGAGCGGGAGGCGGGCATCATGCTCGGCCACATGCTGACCAATGATGTTCGTCCCCACTACGTGCATCAGGCGAACCTGGCCGAGGGCCGGGTCCTCTACGACGTGCTCGACAAGGCGCTCGACCAGGGCGTTGGCACGCCAGGCGGCTTGGCGAAATGCCCTGGCCAACGGCCAGGTCACCGCGAGCATCACCGGCTCGGTCGTCACCGTCACCTCGACCGTCCAACTCGACGTACCCGCTACCGCCGGAGCGGGCTCCACGGTGACGACCAAGGTCAAGAAGAGGGGTCGGGTCAAGGCGACGCCATTCGGGGAGCAGTACGGGGGTTCACGCTCGGCTTGGACCACCCTTGGAGCCGGGAAAACCCTCACCCTCAACGTCGCTGCCTAGGCTCGGGTGCCCCTCGCTACGGATAGGGACGTCGGCCGAGCCGGTCGAGCGCCCGTAGCGCTCCGACGGCCTCGATGACCTTGCTGAACGAGACGCGCTCGGATGCCAGGTTCAAGAGGAGGACGACAACCAGCGCCACGAGGCGAACCGGCGGCGAGGTGGCCATGACGAGAGCCAGGCCCAGAACCCCGCCCAGGACGTTGGCGCCGGTGTCGCCGAGCATGAACTGCTCCCGAAGGTCGCCGCCGAGCAGGATGAGGCTGATGCCGAAGACGAAGGCCGGCCCGACGAGCGCGCTTTCGTAGGACGCCATGACACCGACGGCGACGAACGCGATCGCCGAGACCTTGAGCACGCGGCCCGGCGCTCGGTCGAGGAGGTTGCCGAGGTTCGCAGCCAGGGCCACCAGCGATGCATCACGAATCACGTGGAGAGCGCTCCGGTTGCCCAGCCCTGCGTAGGGCGCACAAACCACCAGTGCGACGCAGCCTCCTCCAACCAGCTTGAGGCCTCCGGTGGTCAACCGCCCCGAGCGGAGTGCGGCGAGGTGTCCCCGAAAACCTCGGACGTCGCCCGACCCGGCGAGGTCGTCGACCATCCCCAGCAGGCCGAGGCCGACGACGAGCAGGAAGGTCATCTGTCGCGCCCCGTCCATGCCCACGTTCCCTCTTCGCACACCAAGGGCAATCAGGGCCAGAACGGCTTCGATGCCCAGCAGGGCGATCGGCACGACCAGGCCCACTGCCGTGGGAAGGACGTGGCCTCGGTGGTTCTCACGTGCGAAGAGCGGTTGAGCGAACATGGGTCGCATCGCCGCCAAGGTGAGCAATCCCGCAACCATGCCCCCCAACACGGCAAGCGCGATGTCGGTCATCGATCGCTCACCACCAGAATCGGCTCGGTTTCGTGGTGCAGCGCGAGGAGCGTGAGGTACGGGCCGAGATACACGAACACGAGCGCGGTGACCACCACACCGGAGTCATTGACGGCGAAGCCCAACAGTCCCACCGCGATCGCCGCGATGACCCCGATGCGCCTGGCCGACCCACGAGGGAGCAACTCTGCCCCGCGGTCGAGATGGACGAGGACGTACAACATGAACACGGCCGCTATCGGCACCATCCAGGCCCAGATGGACGTGCCGAGCACGCGGAGGTTCGTGGCGAGCTTGCGGGATATCGTCGTCCCGGCGGTGCCCTCACCTCCGAAGAGGTCAGCGGCGAAGCGACCCAGATGGGTCCGGGCCTCCGGTTCGCGCAGGAGGTCGAGGCCCGTGGCGACGCCCAGGAGCAACGCCAGCAATGCGCCGACGACCAGAACGTGGCGCACGTTGAGCCGACGTCCGGTCAAGACGACCAGAGTCAGGGCGAACACCGGCACCAGGGTCAGGATGCCGCCGACGTCGTTGCCCAACGTGGGAGCGCCATCGCTCATGGCCACCACGGCGAGGAATCCCGCAGCGGTCAACAACGCCTCGCGTCGGCGCGGGGCGTGCTCCACATGGAGGCATGCCGCGATGACGGCACATGCCCCCAACACGGCAAAGGCCGTGTTGCCGATGCCGAAGAAACGTGCAGCCGTGTGCAGTGAGTAGCCGAGAAAGCTGGAGTACTGCAATCGGGCACCCGTGGCGAGATCGAGGACGATCAGAGCGGCGGTGGCGCCGGCGACCCATGCAAGCGGGCTGAGCGCGTGACGCCTGGCGCGCAGTGCCAGCGCGGTGACGCCGGCGTCGATGGCGAGGAGCACCACGATGCCGGCGCCTCCGAGAACCGCCACCTCGGGAACGGCTCGAAAGAGGAAGGTGGCCAGGGGAAAGGCGGCGACCGCAACGACAAGCGCACGGAGCACGCTTGTGGTGCGTGTTCCGTCCCGCAGGTGTGACAGGGCAGTCATGACGACGAGGTACAACAGTGCCTGGATGATGATGAACGCCATGGCGATGGGGAAGTAGATGCCCTCACGAAACTCGGCGTCGCGATCAAGATGGTCCAGATAGTCGAGATCGGGCCGGGTGCCCTGATAGCGGAGCGCGTGGCCGATCATGCCGGTGGGCACGTCGGCGCCGACGGCTTCGAGAATGGTCGGGGCGATGTCGGTGACCGTCACGACCCCGGGACGCTTGACGGAAGGGGACTGGGCGTATCCCTGCTTGATCCCCGGGCCGCCGACGATGAAGGGCGTCAGGTGCCAGCCGGGGGAGGGAGGTGATACCGAGACAACCAACACCAGGGCATCCTTCGGCGTCATCCTCAACACATCACCCAGTAGGGCGTCGGTCCGTCGGATCGCGTTCAGCCGCTGCGCTTTTGCCGGCCTGTCAAGGGACAGGGCCCGGTAGCCGATGGCGCGGTCGATGTCACCGGGGTCGATCGCGATGACGTCGGCCTTGTCGAGAGCCGATTGGAACGCCTCGGTCATGCGGGAGTGATCAAATCGCACGCCAAACGGCGCTCCGACATCTGCCTGCAGCAGATCGGCATCGACGCGTCCGGCGTCCACGCTTCCCGATCGATCGATCAACGAGACGCCGATGGGCCGATTGATCTCGTCCTCGGGCAAACCGTCGCCGTAATCGGCATTGCCGACCACGGCGGTGCGCTTGCCTGCCAGGTGCAGGGCATCACCGAGCGCACCCGGCTCACTGCTGAGGTGTTTGCCGGAAAGCCTGCGCACGATGGAGGGATAACCAACGACAACCACGTCGGCGTGGCCGACCGCTCGACCTGTCCGACGTTCCGCCACCTCGCGTGCCGGACCGCTCTCGAGCGGATCATCGGCCTGATGGGCAGAAGCGCCGTCGACGACATTGGCCCGAACACGGGTTCCGGCATTCAGCGACGCGTAACCCTCAACGGTCGAGGGTCGTCCCGACATCGTTCGAACGCTCATCGCGGCCAACGCCCCCCGCTCGATGAGCTCGTCGAGGTTGGGGGTGTTGCCCTTGTCGAGGTCGTCGAAGCCCAGACGGGGCATGCCGAACAACACGACCTTTGTGGGCTTCGCGGGAAGTGCGCGGCTGGGGGGCTCCCATCGGCTACCCGACCACTGCATCCAGACCATGAGGCTCAGGGCCACGAGCGCAATGATGGCCATGCGCAATCGTGCGCCCGTGAGTCGTTCCCAAAGCGCCCGGACGATGTCGGCGCCTTGGTGACCCCGGTGACGAAAGCCGTCCCAACGGCGTCCGGTGTGGCGATGGTCCATGGCAACCGGCATCTCGATCACACGTGCGCCGTTGCGCACCGCGTCGATCGTCAGAGCGGTCTCCAGCCCGAATCGTGGCGCAAGCGGCAATGACCGCAACAACTCGCCACGGATGGCCCGCTGGCCGGACAAGGGCGCCTCCGCACGGAATCCGCACGCCCGCTCGATGCCGGCGGCGGCGAGGTTGCGGACCAGCCCGAAGCCGCCCTTGGTCCCGGCGGAGGGAAGAACCCCGATGGTCATGTCGGCGCTGCCGCCGAGAACCGGGTCGACCAGGACGGCGGCGGCGCCTGCGGACACCCCGACATCGGCATCGATCATCAGGTAGACCGCCGCGAGCGGCGCGGCGCGCACCCCCGCCATCACGGCGCCGGCCTTGCCGACATTGACGGCCAGGCGCAGGACGTCGGCGCCGGCAAGACCTGCCTGCTCGGCAGTCGCGTCGGTCGAACCGTCGTCGATGACCAGCACCCGTTCGACGCCGGGAATACCCTGGGCGGACCGTACGGTCGCCCCGATCGACTCGGCGGAATCCTTGGCCGGAATCAGGGCGACAACGCCCGTGGCATCCAAGGTCGTCAAATGTCTGCCTCCTGGCGGGTCGCTCGTCGCAACTCGGGAGACCCAAGAGCGAGTTGGACGCCGGCGTAGATCGCGACGCCCACCATTCCGGCCGCAGTCGTCGTCACGCCGGCTCCGATGCGCCCGTGAAGATCCATGGCCTCCGAGAGGAGCCAGGCGGCGGCGCCCGCGCAGAGCGATGAGCACAGTGCCCGCACGGCCGGAGTTGCCACCCCCAGGCCCTCGGGAACACGCTTCGAGACGATCAGGAGGAGCACCAGGGCACCACCGAGTTGGACGACGGAGTGGGCCAGTCCGAGGGACGCCACGCGGTCGGCGCCCTCGGCAGCGGCTGACCACCAGAGCATCAACGTGGAGCCGACCGCCATCATGGCAAAGTTGACCACGGTCGGTGTTCGTGTGTCCTCATCCGCGTACGACGCCCTGGTGAGGAGTTGAAATGTCGAGTACCCGATGAGCCCCAGTGCGTAGCCTGCGAGGGTGCGCGCGACCAGTTCGGCGTTCGCGGACAGCGCTCCGAACGCCAGAACGTCCACAAGAGGTCGAGAAAGCACGACGAGCAGGACCGAAGCGGGCAGCACGAGAAAGCTGAGCTGCCTGAGACCCGTGCCGAGGTGCTCCCCGAATGCCGTCCGGTCGTCCTGATGGACATCGGTCGAGAGGCGTGGGAACAGCGTCGTCAGAATCGGGTTCCCGACGAGCGCATAGGGAAGCAGGAAGAAGGTGAAGGCGATCTGGTAGGCGACGGCGCCCCCCTCGACGCGGTTCGCCAGCACAAGGGTGACGGCCAGGAGAGCCTGCGTCAGACCCAGGTAGCCCGCTGCCCAGGCGCCTCTTGCGGCCATGGATCGCAGCTCGTTGCGATGTGACCTCCAGGTCGGCCGAAGGAGAAACCCCGAACGTCGTGCAGCCACCACCGGAACGAGGGTCATGGCCACGACGCCCAGCGTCGTGCCGAGAGCAAGAACGAGCTTCTGTCCGAGCGACAGATCCAGCGTGGGTGTCCCGCCGCGCATCACCCAGAACAGGATCATCGTGACGATCACGACCATATTGTTCAGCGCCGGTGCGGCAGCGGGAGGAGAGAACCGGTGATCGGCGTGGAGCAGGCCGGTCGACACCGCCCCGACCGCGTAGAGCAGAATCTGCGGCAGGAAGAACCAGAGGAAGAAGGCGCCCAGCACGATCTCCTGTTCGCGCAGCATCGGGTTGTCCACCGTGATGGTGATGAGCCGCATGATCCAGCTGCCGGCGAGGACGCCGACCAGCACGATCGGCCCGAGGACGACGAGAAGGACCCCGAGCACCGCTCCGGCAAGGCCACTTGCCTCATCTCGGTTGCCCGCCGCGATGTGGCGCACGAAGGTGGGAACCAGCACCGATGACAACATGCCCGCCGCGAGGAGCTCGAAGAGGATGTTGGAGACCAGGTTGGCGCTCTGGTAGGTGTTGCCGAGAAAGGTCGCCCCGACCGCGGCGCCGATCGCGAGGACCCGAAGAAAGCCCGTGAGTCTCGACACCAGATTCCACATGGAGATGATCAAGGTGCTTCGATCGCGCGGTGGCTCCGTGCCTGCATGAACTGAGGTAATGGCGAAATCCCCCGGGGATGAGATTGGAATGCCTGCATCGTACTCAGCACAGGGTTCGCGGGGTTGACTCACGGCCGCGATAGCCTGAGACCCCGAAGTGGTGCATTCGGCGCTGCGGTCGGGAGGCTCGTGACCAAGCACATTTTCGTTACCGGTGGCGTGACGAGTTCGTTGGGCAAGGGCCTGACGGCATCCTCGCTCGGGAGGCTGCTGAAGAGTCGGGGCCTGCGCGTCGTGCTGCAAAAGCTCGACCCCTACATCAACGTCGACCCCGGCACGATGAACCCGTTCGAGCACGGTGAGGTCTTTGTGACCGACGACGGTGGCGAGACCGATCTCGACCTCGGTCACTACGAACGCTTCATCGACGAGAACCTGTCACAGTCCTCCAATGCCACGACCGGCTCGATCTACCAGACCGTCCTGGCTGCGGAGCGACGGGGAGATTTCCTCGGAAAGACGGTCCAGGTCATCCCCCACATCACCGATGAGATCAAACGCCGCATCACCCGACTGGCGACCGAGGACGTCGATGTCGTGATCACCGAGGTCGGCGGCACGGTAGGCGACATCGAGATCCTCCCGTTCCTGGAGGCCATCCGACAGTTCCGCAAGGATGTCGGGCGCCAGAACGTCTGTTACGTCCACGTCACGCTGGTTCCGTTCATCGGACCGTCCGGCGAGCAGAAGACCAAGCCCACACAGCACTCGGTCACCGAGCTCCGCAGCCGAGGGATCCAGCCCGATGCCATCGTCTGTCGCAGCGAGTTGCCACTCTCCCGGGATCTGAAACGGAAGATCTCGAACCTGTGCGACGTGGACATGGCAGGCGTGGTCAATGCCGCCGACTCACGCAACATCTACGAGATCCCTCTGGTCCTGCACGACGAAGGCCTCGATGACGAGGTCTGCCGCATTCTGGGGCTCGACGGCGCCGCCGACCTCGAGCCGTGGCGAGCACTGGTCAAACGTGTCGACGGGGCAACCGAGCCGGTTCGCATCGGCCTGATCGGCAAGTACGTCAGCCTGCCCGACGCCTACCTTTCGGTGGCCGAGGCGCTGCGCCACGGTGGCTTCCACCATGGGGCAAAAGCCGGGATCGAATGGATACAGGCGGAGGAGGTCGAAGGTCTGCTCGCAGACGGGCGCCTCCGCGACCTTGACGGGATCGTGATCCCCGGCGGCTTCGGCGAGCGCGGCATCGAGGGAAAGATCGCTGCGGCGAGCTACGCCCGCGAACACGCCATACCCTGCCTCGGACTGTGTCTGGGCATGCAGGTCATGGTGGTGGAGTTCGCCCGCAACGTCGCGGGAATGACCGGCGCCAACTCCAGTGAGTTCGACCGGAACAGCCCTTACAAGGTCATCGATCTGATGGACACGCAGCGTGATGTCGTCGACATGGGCGGCACCATGCGCCTCGGCACGTATCCCGCAGCGCTGGCACCGGGTTCGCAGGTCGCCTCGATCTACGCCAGGGAACTGGTCTATGAGCGTCATCGCCACCGTTACGAGTTCAATGCCAAGCACCGGGGACGCCTCGAAGAGGCCGGTCTCGCCTGCTCGGGCGTCTCGCCCGATGGTCGTCTGGTGGAGTTCATCGAGCTCCCGAGCCACCCGTTCTGGGTGGGCACGCAGGCCCATCCCGAGTTCAAGAGTCGCCCCGACAGGCCGGCGCCGCTCTTCCGGGCCTTCATGGCCGCAGCGCTCGGGCGCTCAGAGGGTCGCCACCCGCGCCTGTTGCAGATGGAGGAACTGGGGTCGCCTGCCGCCGGCTCGACCAGGTGAGCGGCTTTCGCAAGCTGGGTGAGCGCCTCATCCACCGAGGCCACACCATCAGTCTCGGTGTCGGGCGTTTCGCCGATCCCTCCGGTGACGAACACGAGCGCGAGGTGGTGCACCACCCCGGGGCGGTGGGGATGGTCGCGCTGCTCGACGACCACAGAACGGTGCTCCTGGTTCGCCAGTACCGCAGCGCCCTGGAAGGGACATTGTTGGAGATTCCCGCCGGCAAGCGCGACGTCACCGGCGAGGCCCCCGAGATCACTGCCGCCCGCGAGCTCGAGGAAGAGGTCGGGTACCGCCCGGGACGGTTGGTGAAGCTCGCCGAGTTCTTCACGAGCCCGGGGTTTTGCGACGAACGCGCCATCGTGTACCTCGCCCTTGACCTGCAGCCCGGCACGGCTGCCCCCCACGGCCCCGAGGAGAGCCACATGACCATCGAGCAGGTGGCTCTCGACGACCTGGGCGCCATGGTCGCCGATGGGAGACTGTGCGACGCGAAGACCATTATCGGCATGAGCCTGGCGCGCAGCTATCTCGACGCGGTCGCCTCGGAGGACGAGAGGGAGAGCCCGTCGTGATCGTCGGTGTCCCGACCGAGGTCAAGGACAGCGAGCGTCGGGTTGCCCTGACCCCCGACGGGGTGCGAGAGCTGGTGGCGGCCGGTCATCAGGTTCACGTCGAACAGGGAGCGGGGTCGGGATCGTCGATTGGCGACGAGGAGTACCTCCAAGCAGGCGCCCGCATCGTGAGCACCGCCGAGGCCTGGGCTTCGGAGCTCGTGGTGAAGGTCAAGGAACCTCAGGCCACGGAGGTGGGGTACCTCCGAGGCGACCTCACGCTCTTCACCTACCTCCACCTCGCCGCCTACCCGGAGGTTGCCGACGCGCTCCTGGCGGCGGGAACGACCGCCCTTGCCTACGAGACCGTTCGTCTGTCCGGGGGAGCGCTGCCCCTGCTCGCGCCCATGAGCGAGGTGGCCGGTCGTATGGCCCCACAGGTTGGAGCCCACTGGCTGGAGGCCGAGAACGGTGGGCGAGGCGTCCTGCTGGGAGGGGCGCCGGGCGTCCGCCCCGCCCGCGTCGTGATCGTCGGCGCCGGAAACGTCGGCTGGAACGCCGCGTGGATCGCCGCAGGCATGGAGGCCGAGGTCGTGTTGCTCGACAAGGATCTCGACCGGCTTCGCTGGGTGGACCAGATCCATCAGGGTCGGATCATGACCCTGGCCTCGAACCGCGGAACCCTGGAGCGCTCCGTCGCCAAGGCAGATCTGCTGATCGGGGCGGTTCTGGTGCCCGGTGGCCGCGCGCCACAGGTCATCACCCGGGAGATGGTCGCGGGCATGAAGCCCGGTGCGGTGCTGGTCGACATCGCCATCGACCAGGGCGGGTGCGTCGAGGGCATCCGGGAGACCTCGCACACACATCCCGTCTACGAGGAGCACGGGGTCATCCACTATGCCGTCGGTAACATTCCCGGCGCCGTGCCCCACACGTCGACCTATGCGCTCACCAACGCCACCTTGCCCTATGTCACCAAGGTCGCCAATCATGGTCTCCGAGCAGCCGTGTCGGCTGACCCGGCACTTTTGGCAGGCGTCAACACCGTCGGGAGCGAGGTCACCAACTCGGCCGTGGCCGAGGCGATCGGCCGTGTGTACCACGAACCATTGTCCCTGATTCGATAGGCCCGGCATGTCCCCTGCAACGTCAGACCCTGCCTCTGCCTCCCTCCTGCTTCCCCTGGAAGCCGAGGAGTGTCTCTCATGGCTGGGCGCCGAACGAGGTCGTGCCGCCAACACCTTGAGCG
>JACOTK010000294.1 GCA_016178435.1 Actinomycetota bacterium | reverse complement strand
GGAGGGCCTGTTGTTGCACCGAGCTCGAACCCTCACCCAACCAGCTGTGCCGGCGGGCCTCCGCCAACTGGCGCATCCGCGCGGCGGCCCCCGGGGTCGGGCCGCGGCCCGGCCGGCGGCTGTTCGCCTGTTCCAACGCCAGATTCCACACGAACCGCGCGTCGCTGCAGTGCCGAACGAGCATCGTCTCGGCCGCGGGCTCGGGGTCGAGGCGGTAGCGGTGCGCCATCTCAGGCCGCCGTCTTCTGGTTCTCGACGTACCGGCGGACGAGCTCGCCGGTGACCTCGACGATGAGCTGGTTGAGTCGGTCCTCGACCGCGCCGACGAGCACCCGGCGCCGATACTTCGGGCACCAAATGATGTGGTACTTCGCGGCGTACACCGTCTTGTTCGTCGACCGGTAGCCCATCACCGTCCACCCTACCCAGCACCTATGACAGCGAACCGACACGACCCCCGAGGGAACGCTTACGCGCTTCGGCCATCCCAGGCCGACCGGGCCTTGACCCACGGCTGAAGCCATGGGCTTGCGGCCCGGATTAAGTCAAACGACAACGCTCCATCGAGAGGCGGTGATGCATCAAGAGCAGTCCCGACAGATCTGGCGTTTGGGGTCAGCCAACTGGTTTTGCGGCATGACCAGGAAGCACGACATGCACAGGAACTCCCCTGCCGCCCGCGGACGCACCTTGGCGGTGTCCCCGCGGTCGTCGGTCTCGGCAGCTCCCTCGTCCTCGTCCTCGTCCTCGTCGTCATCGGCGACGACAAGGCGATCCTTCAGGATGGTGTCGAGGTCGGCCTCGACGTCGTCGGGGTCCTCGTCGTCCTCGTCCTCGTCCTCGTCCGTATCGCCCTCAACCGAGGCAGCCTTCTTGGGCACGGGCGCCACGATCACGTCGTCGATGTCAACACCCTCCTCATCGGCGATGACCTCGTCGATGGGGACGAGATCGTCGCCGATCAGCTCGTCGTCGCCGAGATCGTCAATGTCGACGATGTCGTCATCGAGGAGCTCTTCGTCGAGATCGGCGTCGTCGAGCTCGGCGGCATCGATGACTTCCTTTTCCAGTTCTTCGTTGTCGTCGACCATGCTCATCCCTTGAAAACGGTGTCCGGTTCATTTGAGAACCGCGGGCGGACTTTAGTCATTCCCACCGCGAATGCCAGTCATCCTTCGGCGAAGACATTCGGAGCGTGAGAGGCAGGCGAAAGCAGCGACTCATGCCCGACCCACGCAAGACGGGGAATCTACCTGGTTCCCCGTGGATTCATGCACTTCCGTCCACAGACGATCCGCTGAAGGCCGTTTCGCCAGGCCGAGTCTGGAGAAACGAATCGTTCGACACGCTCCGGTGTATGGATCTGTCCGCCGGCTCCTCACGCGGCGTGGTAGATGCCCCTGTCCCGTCGCACGGCCGCATCCAACGAAGCGCCGACCCGGGCCTTGTCGGCGCCGTCGAGGCCGTTGACCGCCAGCACCCCCTGGATCATGTCCTCGATCACCCAATCGAGCGGGCGGCCACGCAGTCGCACCGAGACCATGGGCGGAGCCCCGGCGCGCCGTCGCAGCGATCGGTCGACCCCCGTCAGACGTGGAGGGCTGCGAAATCCCGGCGCGCACAACCCCAGCCGTCTGGCCTCATCGGCGAGAAGACGGGCAACGCGGGCGAACTCCATGACCGTGGCCGGCGCTTCCATGTCCCCATGGTGCCCGAGAGGTACGACACTCAAGATCGAGGCGCCCATCGTCACATGGGCGCTCTAGGGTGCATGACTGTGTCGAATCCCGCGCAACGACGAGTGCTCAGTGAGCTACGGGGCGTCGGCGTGGAGCGACCGACCTTTGATCCGGCGCTCGCCATGGCCCTGCGCGAACGCATCGAGACGAGCCTCGAAGACCTGGCGGGTGAACTCGATCGTCCTCTCTGGGCTTCCAAACAGGCACTGAGCCGTATCCTCGGCTGCGAGGCACATCACGTGAGCGAGGAGCGGAGCGGATTCGCCTGGTCCCTTCCCGCCGCGAGAGGGTCGGTGGTTCACAAGGCGATCCAGCTTTCGGTCACCTGGAAGGGTGAGCCCGCCGCCCTCGATCTCGTCGATGCCGGCATCGAACGCCTCCTCGACGATGCCCAGAGCGGGGATCTCGGCGCCTTTCTGGGCGCACGCAGCTCGGGCGAGCTCGCGGAGCTGCGAAGCGATGCCGGCGACCTCGTCTGCAAGTTCCTCGAGCAGTGGCCCCCGTTGCTGCCATCATGGAAGCCGCGAAGTGAATCACGCCTGCGCGTCGAGCTCTGCGGCGGCAGGATCATCCTGAGCGGCAAGGCCGACCTTACCCTGGGCACCGCTATGGCCGACACGGCCGGACGTCTCATCGTGGACTTCAAGACGGGGCGTCCCGGCCCACACCACACCGACGACCTGCGCTTCTATGCCCTCCTCGACACCTTGGTCATCGGCATTCCGCCGTTTCGTCTGGCCGGCTACTACCTCGACGAGGCCAGTTTCCACCCCGAGAACGTCACCGAACAGGTCCTCGAAGCGGCGGCACGACGAACGATCGCAGGGGTCACCCGCCTCATCGAGCTCCAACTCGGGCTGCGCTCACCGCAGATCACACCCAACCCCGCATGCGGTTGGTGCGCCCTCAGGCCCACCTGTGCAGGGGCGGAGGAGTGGGACCTCGCCCGCCGCCACGACTCGGCTGACGGAGGCACCTGACGGCGGGGTCGGATACGGGCACAGCCGGATAGTCTTCCGCCCATGAACATGATCAGGCTCGACATCCATGCTGATCGGCGAGTTGCCGTGGTGACCCTCGACGACCCCGACCGCCGCAACGCGCTGAACCTCGAGATGGTGGCCGAGCTCGGTCTGGTCTTCGATCGCATCGAGGGCGACGACGACATCGGAGCGGTGGTCATTACCGGTGCGGGCTCGGCCTTTTGCGCAGGAGCAGCGCTGGGCGACCTGCAGAAGGCGTCGGCAGACGATTTTCGTGCGATCTATGAGGGCTTTCTCCGCGTCGGACGCTCCACGCTGCCCACCGTCGCGGCGGTCAACGGTGCAGCGGTCGGTGCCGGCATGAACCTGGCCCTGGTCTGCGACCTCCGCCTGGCCGCCACGGGCGCCCGCTTCGACACCCGCTTCATCGACCTCGGTCTCCATCCGGGTGGGGGCCACACCTGGATGTTGCGCAACGCGATCGGCCCACAGGCAGCCGCAGCGCTTGTCCTGTTCGGTCAGATCCTCGATGGGCCCCAGGCCGAGCAGGCAGGCCTCGTGTGGCGTTGTGTCGACGACGGGACCCTGCTCGACGAAGCCCTTGTCCTTGCAACCCGCGCCGCTTCGGGGCCCAAACTGCTGGTCCAGGAGGTCAAGGCCACGATGAGCGACATGGCCACGGTGGCGACGCATGCGGAGGCCGTCGAGCGGGAGCTGAGGCCCCAGGTGTGGTCGGTCGCCCAGCCGTTCTTCGCCGAGCGTCTGGCGGCCGTTCAGGCTCGGGTGAAGGGATCCTAGAAGTACGCCTCTGTCGCTGCGAGAACCGCTGAGATGTACGTCTGGGACACCGGATAGACACCTGTGGTGCGAACCGAGCTGAGTCCCTGGTAGTAGCCCGCCAGGGCCGTGGGCACATCGTCGCCGGTGCGATCGAGCAACCATCGCAGGTAGCGCGCGGTCATTTTGATGTTGTGGTCGGGGTCTCGCACGTCGAGCGGCTCCTTGATCACTCGATCGCTCAACCAGGCCGCCGTGGCGGGCATGATCTGACCGATCCCCACGGCCCCGACCGAGGAGATCACCTCGTTCTGCCACCCCGACTCGACCCATGCGAGACCCATGAGGAGATCGGCAGACACCCCATAGGCGCCCGCCCAATGCTCGAAACGACCCGCCAGGGCCTGGCGCTCGGGTGCGGCCTTGAGACGGGCCGGAATCCGTGCCTGGTCCAGCGTGGAGGGAGGCGGAGGAGGCGGTGCGGGCAGCGGGATCATGAGCCGGGTCCCGATGCGGACCCGATTGACATCGGTGATGCCGTTCAGCGCAGCGAGGTTCGCGACGGTCGTCCCCACCTGCTTCGCGATCGCCGAGAGTGTCTCACCGCTCACCACCACATGCACCCCGAGCATCGCCACCGCCGGCTCGGGAGACGCCGGTGGTGCTGCCAGGGAGGCCGAGATCGGCACCGGCTCGCCGGCCGGGGCCGGTGCCGATGGCGCCGGGGCCTCATCACCGATGGTCAACAACCTCCCTGCTCGCACGTAGTGAATGTTGGTGATGCCGTTCGCTGCGGCAATGGCCTGAACGGTTGTGCCGTATCGAGCGGCCACGTGCGAGAGGGTCTCACCACTGCGCACGACGTGGGTCGTCGCCGCGTTGCCGATCACACCCACCACCGCGGCAAGACTGATCGCCGCCGTCAGACGGGTAATCGGCCCGAGTTGATAACGACCGGTACGTGCGTGGCGACGGCGACGGCGGGTGGGCTGCATGGGCATGACAAACTCCCTCGGCCGCCCGCCTGTGTCGCCAGTATGGTCAACCTCACCGGCAACATCAACCCCACCGGCCACATTTCCCGTTTTGGCCGAGGCGGTCCGCAGTGGGAGCGATCAGGTCACCTGACGCCGCTGCTCCGCCCGACGCTCCGACTCGAGACGCTCGAGAGCGGTTTCGTTGTGGTCGACGAATCGCATCATGGCCGCTACGGTGTGATGGCCCGCCTGCTCGGCGATGAGTCGATGCATCTCCTGGCAGACCTGTCGATAGGCGGGGTGGCCCTGTGGGGTGGTGCGCAACTCCAACATGTGCATTGCCTCACGCGCATTGAGCTGCATCGTGTAGCGGACGCGGTAGGCCAGGGAGACGGCGTAGCCCGCCTGTGCCGGCAGTTGGTCGACCAAGGCCTCGTAGAGCGATGCCGAGCGTGCCATCGCGTCATCGAAGCGAGCCCGCGTGTCGGCGCCCGCCTCGGCCACCGCCTCGGGCATCACATAACCCAGATAGGGGGTGAGCGGCTGCCAATCGATGGTGAGCATGCGGTGGCGCTGAAGATCACGGAACGCCCCGTAGTCCGAACAGACATCGAAGCGGTAGCTCAGGCGTTCGAGGGCTCGTCCCGGCTTGTGTCGCCGATTGGCCCGATTCCCGACGTAGGCGTCGACGATCGCACGACGGTCGTCGACGCCCAGTGTTCGTACACGATCGAGAATCTGCGACTCCGGGAGGCTCAACGATGCGTAGAGCATGGCAGCGAGCATCTTGTCCTCACCGTCCGGATCGAAGTCGATCAACTCGACCTCCGGCGATGTCGCCGGGACGTCACCGCCGAAGAGTCGCTCGGCCACCTCATCGACTGCTCGGCGCGTCGTGGCGAGATAGTCCGCCCAGGCCCCGCCTCGCTCCGCTACGTCGACTCGGCGCAGGAATGATGGAATCACCTTTCGCAACTCCACGAGCATGAGCTGCCCGTAGGCACGAGCCTCGGGCAGCGGATGCGCCTGCATGCGAAGCAACAGGGCCTCGTAGCCCTGCCCGGTTCCGTAGATACCCACATTCGAGAGTGAGGCCGCCGGCAACACGCCGCGGACCGCGTCGAGTGCCTTGGCCCGAATCGACTGTCTGTAGACGAAATCCGAATCGGACGGCTCCTTGGGGTAACGATCCCGTGCCCAGTCCGTCATCCTGGGCAACAGCGCCGCATAGGTGTCGAACAGGCGGTCGAGATCGCCGATGTAACGGGTGCCCAACGGCGAGGCCAGAACAGCCGGATCGCGCAGGTAGCGGTAACGGCCACCGAGACGGGAGTCGTAACCGATGTAGCGAGTCGACTGTTCCAGGTACGACATCAGTCGGCCCCACTCCAGCACCTTGGTCAGGAGGTTCGAGGCCTGCTCGCAGGCGAGATGCACCCCGCCCAGTTGGGCAACCGAATCGTCACCGTACTCGTAGAACACCTTGTCGTAGAGTTCTTCGGCCCGTCGGACCCCGACCGTCGCATCGATGCCGGCATCGCCGTCGATCTCGAGCTCCTCGACGAATTCGTCGAGGAAGAGGCGCCGAAGGCTCTTGTCCGTGCGGCTGTAACGGGCGAAGAGTGCCCCCTTGACCACCTCCGGCAGGTTGACCAGAGCGAACACAGGGCCATCGAGGTTCGAGACATAACGGCGCAGGATGTCCGCCTCACGCTTGGTCCAATCCTCGGCGAAATACGTCGTCACGTCGCGAGCCTATGGCCTCACCCGCCCCTGAACGCGAACCCTCGCCTTCCCCCCGGGAAGGTGCCAATCGTCACAGTGGCGAACTCACCATCGACATCAAACCGTTGCGAAAGGGGGTGACACTCATCATGACCATCATTCGACGCAGCCTTCCCGTGCTTGCACTCGTCGGCATTGCCTTCGCGACCACCGCGTGCAGCTCGAGCACCAGCTTTCCCATCATGGACCTTCTGAACATCTTCCTGGGTTGAGTTACGAACGCCGAAGAGCGGTGGGGGCTGTGGCTGGGGTGCCTTGCCTCCGCCGCTCTTCGTGTCGTGTTGGGGACATGATGCCCATGAGGAGGTGGCCGGCGCTGCCTGTCAGGCCGGGCGCGATGTCAGGCCGGGCGGGGACCGGACCGGACCTCCTCGTCGGTGAGCAACGCGATCACAAGCAGCCCGACCGCGACGACGATGGCGATGTCGGCAAGGTTGAACACGCTGAAGGAACGAATGTGGATGAAATCCACGACCGCACCGCGCCCGACCCGATCGACCAGGTTGCCGAAGGCGCCGCCGACCAGCAGGCCCGAGGCGAGACGCGCTCGGGGCGTTGCCGTTGCCCACTGCGTGCGGAGCACGAGGAACAGGAGTGCACAGGAGAGTCCGACGACGGCGGCTATCGCACGCGACCCCGCACCGATGCTGAAGGCGATGCCCCGATTTGCCGTCAGATACAGCTCGATAGGCCCGGGGAGCTCGACCGGGCCGCCCCGCAACGCCGAAATCGCCCAGAGCTTGGCGAGTTGGTCGATTGCCATGGTGCCGAAGGTGATCACCAGGAGTGCAACCACCATGTCGCCACGGGAGTCATCGCCGTGCGGGGGGCGATGGGGGCCGTGCTGCGGGCCCCATTGCACCACGTCGTTGCGGCCGGTCTCCATGATTGAGGTATCGGAATCAGCCGTCCACGCCTTGATGGGCAAACGCCTCCGCTGCGGCAGTCAGCATGT
>JACOTK010000293.1 GCA_016178435.1 Actinomycetota bacterium | reverse complement strand
GGGAACGGCCAGGGCGGCCGGAACGCCGAGTCCCTCGATGTCGGTGACGATCGGCAGCGGTCGGGGGGCGTTCGTCTCGTCGGTGATCAGGTCGCGAAGAACGGGAATGTTCCACGATTCGATCCGGACATCCTCCGGTGGGATCGGCCACTCGCACGCTCCCGCACCTGCCAAGGAGCCGTCGGCCTCGATATAGGTGATCAGTGAGCCCGTGACGCCGAGGGAGGGGATCGCCATGCGGGCGATGCGTGTTGCCAACAGCCGGGACTCGTGTTGCTCTGCGAGCAACTCGGAGACAGCCACGAGCCGTCGAATGCCGGCGAGACGTTCGCGGTCGAGCAATTGTGCGTCCCGCAATCGCTGACACATCCAGGCAAGGACCTCACCCACAAGGACGCCCGTGGGAACAACGATCACCGCGGCCGGAGCGAGATCCAAGCCACCCATCGGGCCGGGCTGGTGGAGGATGGCGATGAAGAAGAGGAGACCGACGGGGATGGCGAACTTCGTGGGCGTCCCGCGCGGATGTGCGATGCCCATCCAGGCGAAGGTCGTGGTGAACATGGCGCCGAATCCCTGTGGGATCGTGGCCGAGAAGGTGTTTGCCGTCGTGACCAGCAGGAAGGCGCCTACTGCGAGGACGAGGCTTGCCGACCGGGGCCAACGATCCCAGGGGGCCAGGAGAGCGAAGACGCCCAGGCACAGCCCCAGGGCACAGGATGCCAGGATGATCGGTCGGTGCAGTCCTTCGATGTGGAGCGGCAGCAGGAGGACGACGGGCCAACCCACGGCGGAACCGACCAGCAGTAACCCGGCAAGGCGACCCATCGAGCGTGGTGCGAGGGAGGACATCGGTATAGGTATCGGCAGGCAAGAGCACCGTCTGAGTGCAAGAGGACCGTCTGAGTGGTCGCTGTCGCTCGGTTCCCTCGGGTGCCCGGGGTAGCCTCGTGATCGTGGGTGCCGGTCGGGTGGTGACGCTGGTGGTGCTGCTGGTTGCATCCACCACGGCGTGCTCGCGTTCCTCGGGCGAATCCGGCGCCGCAAACGACGGTCTCGGCGTGGCGGCTACCTCGACGGTGCCACCGAGCGCCGGGGCGACCAAGGCGCCGGCCCCGACTTCTCCCTCCTCGACAACCTCGACAAGCATCGGCCGGCCAAGGGCAGCCGCCGATCCGGTTGCCCTTGGCACCCAGATCAGGTTGGCCGAGGGAACGATTCGGGACGCCGATACGACGCCGATCGCCCTGGCTGCGGCTGCCCGTACCCAACAGGTCGCCTATCGGGCTCTCGTGCTGCACCCGGAGTGGGATGCTCAGGTTGCAGCCGGCCTGCCCTCCGAGCTCCGGACGGTGATGGAGGCGAACGTCACCGCGGGACGGGAGTTGCGCCAACTGGTGCGCAAGCCCAAGGACACCCTGCCTGCGTGGCGCATCGTCGAGCCCGAGCCGATCGATGTGTTGCGAAAGGCCTATGAGGCCGGCGAGGCTGCCTACGGTGTCCCCTGGGAGTATCTGGCGGCGGTCAACCTCACCGAGACGCGGATGGGACGGATCAGGGGGGTGAGCACGGCGGGCGCCCGGGGGCCCATGCAGTTCCTGCCGAGCACCTGGGAGGCCTACGGCCAAGGAGACATCGAGAACACGCAGGATGCCATCGTCGCCGCCGCTCGATATCTCGCCGCGAACGGTGCTCCCGAGCGCATGGCGGACGCGCTGTACCGGTACAACCCGACGCCTCGCTACGTGCATGCCGTGAGGGCCTATGCCACGCAGATGGAGGCCGACGAGCGTGCCTTTCAGGCGTATTACCACTGGGAGGTCTATTACGCGACGACGTTGGGCGACGTGTTGTTGCCCGTCGGCTTCAGCCTGGCCGAACCGCGTCCGGTCACCCAGGCCGATCTCTGATCGCCGGTTGTCTGCCACCGGCCGGTTGTCCGAAGGTTCCGGGGCAGGTCATCCGGTTCGTGCCGAATATTCCTCCCCCCAGGCGCCGCCCGGCTCGGCCCGGCGAAAGAGCCTGTGTGTCCAATCGAGGCCCACCAATCCGCCGGGCCTCGTAGCATGTGGTCATGAGTGACGAGACGCATGACCTTCCGGCCGATGAAGACGAGTGGCGCCGACGCCTGACTCCCGAGCAGTTCGCCGTCACCCGACAATGCGGCACCGAGCCCGCCTTCACCGGCAGGTACTGGGACCATCACGAGGACGGTACCTATCGCTGTGTGTGCTGTGGCGCCGAGCTGTTCGACGCCGGCACGAAGTTCGATTCCGGCACCGGCTGGCCGAGTTTCTGGGCGCCTCTCGACGACAGTCGTGTCAGGCTTCTCGACGATTTCGAATACGGCATGAAGCGCACCGAGGTGCGTTGTGCGAAGTGCGACGCACATCTCGGCCACGTGTTCCCGGACGGCCCGAACCCCACCGGCCTGCGCTACTGCATGAACTCCGCGTCGCTCGATCACGAGCCCCGCGCCACCGATTGAACGCACGGAATACGGCGTGGCGCCGGTTGCTTCCTCCCCTCGTCAGGAGTGGTCTTCGTGAATGGTCTGTTACCCCAGTTGGGCCTGGTGGGTCTGTTGGTGCTCTTGAACGCGGCGTTCGCCGGTAGCGAGCTCGCCCTCGTGTCGCTCCGAGAGGGTCAGCTCCATCGCCTCGAGCAAAGCTCGGGGACCGGTGCGGTGCTCGCGCGCCTGGCCCGCGAGCCGAACCGGTTCCTGGCCACAATCCAGATCGGCATCACGCTCGCCGGGTTCCTGGCTTCAGCGGTGGCGGCGGTATCGCCGGCCGAGCCGTTGGAGGGCCCGTTGTCCTTCCTTGGGGGTGCGGCAGGGTCTGTGGCGATCATCCTGGTCACGCTTGCCCTGGCGTACGTGACCCTCGTGGTCGGGGAGCTGGCGCCCAAGCGCGTTGCCATGCAGCGCGCCGAGCGGTGGGGTTTGCTGGTGGCTCGGCCGCTGGCCGCGTTGTCGGCGGCGACAAGGCCGGCGGTGTGGCTGCTGTCGGCGTCGACCGATGTCGCCGTGCGGCTGATGGGCGGCGATCCCCACCGCCAACGCGAAGAGGTCACCGAGGAGGAGTTGCGCGACATGGTGGCAGCGCAGCGCACGTTCACCGAAAAGCAGCGCCTGATCATCGATGGTGCGTTCGAGATCTCCGAACGGACGCTGCAAGAGGTGCTGCGGCCCCGCCGTGACGTGTTCGTCCTTGATGCCGACGCCTCGACGGACCTCGCTCTCCGGCAGTTGGCAGCCTCGGGTCACTCGCGGGCGCCGGTTGGCGTGCAGGGCTCGCTGGACGATGTCGTCGGTGTCGTCCACCTTCGTGACCTGTTGGGTGAGGGTGACCAACCGGTCAGCGAGGTGATGGCAGAGACGTGTGCCTTCCCCGGGACCGTTGCCGTCCTCGATGCGTTGCATGAGCTCCAGGCGCGCCGCGTGCAGATGGCGGTGGTGGTCGACGAGCACGGATCCACCACCGGAATCATCACCGTTGAGGACCTCGTCGAGGAGCTCGTCGGCGAGATCTATGACGAGACCGACCGAGACGTCATGGCCGTTCGACGCGAAAGCGACGGCTCGATGTTGGTCCCGGGAGGATTCCCGGTACATGACCTGCCCGACATCGGACTCCAT
>JACOTK010000292.1 GCA_016178435.1 Actinomycetota bacterium | reverse complement strand
TTCTCGAGGCGGTGGGACGCCTCGTGCCCGGGGTGATGGGCAATGCGGACTCGGCATCCGAGGAGAGCTTCAGCGACGGACTGCTCGAGTACCCGCAGTACACGAGGCCCGCCGAGCTGGATGGGATGGTGGTTCCCGACGTGTTGCGATCGGGCGATCACGCACGGATCGCCCGATGGCGCAGGGCCATGGCCCTTGCCCGAACCCTCGAGCGGCGCCCCGATCTGATCGCCCGACGTGGGGGCCTGAGCGATGAGGATCGGGCAATCTTGGCTGCTTTCGATCTGGGCCCCTATGATGGGATGCTCCCAGCAGCTTCTGAGGAACCGAGCGAGCCATGAATCCCACTGATCTGATCGACCGCACCAGTCTGCGCAGCGACGTCCCGTCCTTCGCCCCCGGCGACACCTTGAAGGTGCACGTTCGGGTTGTCGAGGGCACACGTGAGCGCGTGCAGCTCTTCCAGGGGGTGGTCATCCGCCGCCAGGGCTCAGGGGTGCGCGAGTCGTTCACGGTGCGCAAGGTGAGCTTCGGCGTCGGCGTGGAGCGGACATTTCCCGTTCACTCGCCCATCATCCAAAAGATCGAGGTCGTCACCTTGGGTGACGTGCGTCGGGCGAAGCTCTACTACCTACGTGACCGCGTGGGCAAGGCTGCCAAGATCAAGGAGAAGCGAGCCGCTCGTTGATCTTCGGGCATTCCGCTTCCAAGCCCATGGGAGCGGGGCTCTTCCGCCGTCCCGGTCGTTCCGGGCGCCGTCGTGTGTATCGCGAGCTGGCCCTCATGGCCGTGGTGGCCGTCGTCGGCGTGTCGTTGGTTCGAACCTTCGTGGTGCAGGCCTATTTCATTCCTTCCGAGTCGATGGTTCCCCAGCTCGAGGTCGGGGATCGCATCCTCGCCTCGAAGGTGTCCCTGCGCCTCCATGACCCGCGACGCGGTGATCTGGTGGTCTTCGACTGTCCGCCGAAGGCGCCGTGTCCCAGGAAGACCGGCCGTGGCGCGGGTGCGTGGGTGCTGGAGTCGCTCGGCATCCGTCCACCCTCGACCGATGAGTACATCAAACGGGTGATTGCCCTCCCCGGCGAAATGGTGCAGGCCCGAGACGGTCTGCTCTATGTCGACGGTCGTCGACTTATCGAGCCGTACCTTCCGAAGGGAACGGTGACGAGTTCCTTCGGTCCGGTCGAGGTGGGGGAGGGCGAGCTGTGGGTGATGGGGGACAACAGATCCCGGTCGCTCGACAGCCGCCTGTTCGGCACCATCAAGCGCGACACGGTCGTGGGGCGGGCCATCGCACGAATTTGGCCGCCGACCCGCCCGGCGTTCCTGTAATTTTCCTCGGCGCGCCGCGTACAGTTGCAGGGTGGGCGGCGAAGAGGACCTCGAACGCTATGAGGCCGAGATCGAGCTTCGGCTCTATCAGGAGTATCGGGACGTGTGTCCCATGTTCTCCTATGTGGTCGAGACCGAGCGCCGTTTCTATCTGGCGAATGAGGTCATCTCGACCGTCCACGACGAAGGCGGACGCAGCTGGGTCGAGCTGGAGCTGCGCGATGCGTGGGTCTGGGACATGTATCGCCACAGTCGATTTGTGAGCTCGGTGCGCGTTGTGACCTTCCGCGACGTCAACGTCGAGGAGTTGCCGAAGAAAGAGGTCTGAGCGTGACGGATGCCCGTCGAGCCCTGGGGGCGGCCGGCGAGGAGGCGGTGGCGAGGTGGTACCTCGACAACGGCTACCGGATTGTGGCGCGCAACTGGCGCTGTCGACAGGGTGAGCTGGACGTCATTGCGGGAAAGGGAGACCTCCTCGCCTTCTGCGAGGTCAAGACACGGTCCTCCGACGCGTTCGGCTCACCGTTCGAGGCCGTCACGGCGGCCAAGCGTGCGCGCATTCGTCGCCTGGCGATGGCCTGGCTCGAGGAGTCCGGGATGCGTGCCGATGAGCTTCGCTTCGACGTGGCCGGGGTGATGGGCGGCGTTGTCGAGGTGCTGACAGCGGCTTTCTGAGGCCGATCTCCGCCACCGGGATTCCGATGTCGATGGTTCGATGAGCGGGCTACCCGATGTCCGAAGCCGGTCGGGCTCTGCGCCCGGTTGTGCTACGCCCTGCCTGGTCGGCGGCGGCGACGGTTCTCCCAGCATCCGTGATGCCAGTGACGACGAAGGTCGGGTTCGAGGTGGGGAACGGCCACGATGTGGCTGATGCCGGGCTCGATGGTTTGGTTGCAGCCGGGGCATTGGTACTGCTTGAGAGCCTGGAACGGCTGAATGCGACGCACCTCGACGGTGTCGTCGTCCCACACGCGGTGGTCAAAGACCACCGAGGCCCCACACCAACAGGACGATCATGAAGATGAACGCCGCGGCGACGATGGCGTAGTCGGCGTTGGTGCGCCGGTGGGGGCGATTCGGGTTGAAGCCCATGGGCCCATTCTCGCGCGGGTCAACCGGCCTCCTCGTCCTCGATCTGGACAATTTGGTCGATGCGGGGCTGATGGCGTCCACCCTCGAACTCGGTGGCAAGAAAGACGTCGATGACGGCGAGCGCCAAGGCCTCCCCCAGGATGCGAGCCCCGAGGGCCAGCACGTTCGCATTGTTGTGCAGTCGGGCGAACCTGGCCGTGAACTCGTCATGGCACAGGGCGGCTCGGACGCCTCGAACCTTGTTGGCGGCGATGGCCTCACCCTGGCCGCTGCCACCCATCACGATGGCAAGGTCCGTCTCGCCCCGCACGACGCTGCGTCCGGCGGCGGCACAGAAGTGCGGGTAATCCACCGGTCCGTCGTTGGAAGTGCCGAGATCGACCACGGCATGGCCGAGCGAGGCCAGGTGGGCGCTCACGGTCTGCTTGAGATGGAACCCGGCGTGGTCGGAGGCAAGAGCGATCTTCATCGTACGATCCTGCCCGGACTCGACCGACAATGCCATGTCGTACCCCCCGGTTAGGTTGTCGTCACGCATCGAAGGTCGGCGTGCGACTCTCCTCGGGCCCCGCGACGGGGCCCTCCCAGTCGTTTCGACGCGGGTCGAGATCCCGCGTCACCGGAGAGCTCCTGAGGAGATCGACATGCTTGCTGGTATTTCCTCGTCCACCTTGTTGGGGGTGGACGGTCGTCCCGTTGTCGTCGAGGTCCACGTCTCGTCCGGACTGCCTGCGTTCACGATCGTCGGTCTCCCTGATGCGCCCTGTCGGGAGTCCCGTGATCGCGTGCGCGCCGCCATACTTTCGAGTGGTCTGCCGTGGCCGCAGAAGCGGGTGACGGTCAACCTTGCGCCCTCCGGGATGCGCAAGGGTGGAGCCGGGCTTGATCTGCCGATCGCCGTCGGCCTGCTGGTCGCCGCCGGCGAGCTGGATGCGGACCTGGTGGCTCGCTGCGGTTTCCTCGGCGAGCTCGGCCTCGACGGAACGTTGCGTCCGGTCCCCGGCATCGTCGCGCTGGTCGATGCGATCCATGCCGATGCCGTGGTGGTGCCCGCTGCGTGCGCGGCCGAGGCCGAGTTGGTCGGGCGCCATCGCGTGCGAGCCGTGGGCTCTCTGCTGGAGCTCGTGGTGGCTCTCCGCGGCGAGGGGCCCTGGCCCGATCCTCCGCCACCGCTCTCGGACATCACCGAGTGGTACGAGCCGGACCTCCGCGACGTGCGCGGGCATCCGGTTGCGCGTCTGGCCCTCGAGGTTGCCGCCGCCGGAGGCCATCACCTGCTGATGATCGGGCCACCCGGATCGGGAAAGACGATGCTGGCCTCTCGCCTTCCGGGGATCCTCCCCGATCTCGCGCCGGTCGAAGCCCTCGAGGCGACCCGAGTCCGGTCTGCTGCGGGGTTGGGCTTGTGCGGGCTGGGTCTGGTGCGGCGTCCACCGTTGCGGGCGCCCCACCACCGCTCATCGGCGGTTTCGTTGTTGGGCGGGGGGACTGCCGTGATGCGTCCCGGCGAGATCAGCCTCGCCTGCCATGGCGTGCTCTTTCTCGACGAGATGGGCGAATTTCCGACGTCGGTGCTCGATTCGCTCCGCCAGCCGCTCGAGGAAGGGGTGATCCGGGTATCGCGGGCACGTGCCTCGGTCACCTACCCCGCTCGGTTCCTGCTTGTCGCCGCGATGAATCCCTGTCCCTGTGGCATGGGCATGTCATCGGGCGGGTGTCGGTGCAGCGACGCCGCCCGAGCGCGCTATGCACGACGTCTG
>JACOTK010000291.1 GCA_016178435.1 Actinomycetota bacterium | reverse complement strand
GGGCATTTCTTTGGCGAGATGCTGCGCGAGCTCCGCGGTCCGATCCTTGGAGCCGTTCTCGGCGAGGATGACCTCGAACGTGAGCTCGGGTGCGTGGAGCGCGGCGCGCAACACCTCGAAGCCGGCGACCAGCTCGGTGACCGCCTCGCGAAGGATGCCTTCCTCGCTGTAGAGCGGGATGACGATCGACACGTCGACGGACATCGGGGGCAATGCCCTCCCCGAGGAGCTCGGCGATCACACCGACCCGCAGCCCCTCGACGCCCTTGTCGAGTGAGGCAACCAGGCTCGGTGCAGGCTCGCCGATCGAGGTCGAGTCGAGGGCATCGTGACCCGCGATGACCTCGAGGCACCATGCGGCGTCGGCAACGTTGTGGGCGAACGGACCCACCTGGTCGAGGCTGCTCGCAAAGGCGATCAAGCCGTAGCGGCTGACCAGCCCGTAGGTCGGCTTGACCCCCACCACCCCGCACAGCGCCGCCGGCTGGCGGATAGAGCCACCCGTGTCGGAGCCGAGGGCGAGTGGGGCGAAGCCGGCCGCCACCGCCGCGGCGCTTCCTCCACTGGAGCCACCCGGCACCCGCGACGTGTCATGCGGGTTGCGCGTCGGACCGAAGGCCGAGTTCTCGGTCGACGATCCCATGGCGAACTCGTCGAGATTGGTCTTTCCGACCATCACCGCACCCGCACGGATCATGCGCTCGACAACCGTCGCGGTGTAAGGAGGTCGCCACCCCTCGAGGATCCGCGACGAGCACGTGGTCGGCACCCCCCGCGTGCAGAGGTTGTCCTTGACGGCGACGGGAACTCCCGCCAGCGGACCGGGGTCGATGCCGGAGGCGACCTGGGCGTCGACAGCGTCGGCGGCCACCCGGGCCTCCTCGGCCAACACCGTCACAAAGGCATGGATCTCCCCTTCGCCGGCCGCAATGGCCGAGAGGTGCGTCTCGAGGACCTCTCGTGCACTGCGTTCACCTGATCGAACGACAGCCGCGATCGCCGAGGCGGACAGGGGGACCGCGTCGAGGCCGGCCATCAGGGCTCCTCCCCCAGCACCGGTGGAACCCGGAAGCGGTCGTCCTCGACCTCGGGCGCACACGCGAGAACCTCGGCCCGATCAAGGCTCGGGCGCACGAGGTCGTCACGCAACACGTTGCGCAACGGCAAGGGGTGAGCCGTCGGAGCGACCCCTGCGGTGTCGAGGGCGGCGACATCCTCGGCGTGCTCCAGCACGGCCGCCAACTGCCCGGTGAAGAGGCGCAACTCGTCGTCGCTCAACTCGAGACGGGCCAAGTGGGCCACGTGCGCGACCTCCTCGGCGGTGATGCGTTCAGCCATGCCTGCATCGTAGGCGACGCCGAGGGGGCCGGCCCGTGCCGACCGGCACAGCCGAAGGCTCAGGGCGAGTGGTGACCCGGAACTCTCAGGGCGAGTGGTGACCCGGGGCCGTCAGGGCCTTGATGAAGGCGACGGTCTCGGCCGCCACCTCGTCCTTGTCGTAGTCGAGGGTGGCGACGTGGTAGCTGCGGTCGAGAAACATCCGACGGACGGGACCCGAGACGCTCGCCGCGAGGTGGTCGCTGTTCGAGGGCGGCACGACATGGTCGTTGCGGCTGGTGACGAGCAACAACGGGCAGGTGATCGACGACAGGACGGCCTGCAGCTCCTCGATCGCCTCGAAGAGGGAGAGCGCGGGCTCGAGCGGCGTACCCAGGTAGGCCGACTCGTGGCCTTCCGGGTCGGCGATGTCCGAACCCACACCGGGCGCGATGGTCTCGCCGGCTGCCACCATCTGTCGGACCATCTCCACCATCATCGGCTCCTGAGGGGAAACCATCGGATTGATGCACACGATGCCGACGATCTCGGGGTGGCGAGCGGCCAACCAACAGGTGAGCATGCCACCCATCGAGAGTCCGACGACCACGACGGACTCGCAGCGCGCGGCGAGTCCACGGTAGGCGGCCTCCGCCTCACCCGACCAATCGGCGAACCTGGTGGCCAACATGTCGTCGATGACGGTTCCGTGTCCGGGAAGGCGCGGCAGCTCCAGTGAGAACCCCTGCCTGACGATCTCATCGGCCAGGGACCGCATGGTGGACGGGTTCCCCGTGAAGCCGTGCAGAACGAGGACCCCGACCTGCCCCACGGCCACCGACCGAGGCTCCGCCCCGGGAATCAGAACACGACGCGACGCCACTTCCTCTCGCATGGTCACGAGGATAGTTCTCCCGTTGTCGGCACCGACAGCACCGTCAGCGCCGCCGGATCGACACGGCCCGAAAAGGAGGTCGACGAGCGGATCAGGGAGGCGCAGCACATCGACGCTCCCGCCACGAGAGCCCCCAACAGATAGGCCCAGTGGTACGAGCCCACGAGGCCCACATGTGCGAGCATGCCGGCCTGGGTCGTCTGGAGAAGCTGGATTCCGGCAACGACGCCGACCTGCACCCCGAGCTGTTGGGTGGCGCCGACCACACCCAGGTCGGCGGATGACACGGCATTTGCCACCGTTGCGACCATCGCCGGCGACATCAGACCGAGACCCACGCCCGAGAGTGCCAGGGCCGCGATCATCGCCAGATCGGTCATGCCGGGGCGAACCAGCGCAAGACCCACCATCGAGGCCATGACCATGAACGCGCCGCTCATGCCTGCCCGACGCTCGCCGAAACGCATCGCCAACGTGCCACCAACGGGTCCGGCGATCGCAAAGGCCAGCGGGCGGGAGATCGAGATCAGCCCAATGCGTGTCGGTCCGTAGCCGAAGGCGTCGGCGAGAAAGAACGGGGTGATGATGAACCCACCCATGTAGGAGAAGTTGGCAAGCAACTGGGTCACCGCCGGAGCCGCCACATTGCGGTCACGGAGATAGGCCAGGTTGATCAGCGGGTGGGTCGCACGCCCCTCCTGTTTGACGAAGCCCGTCAGAAGGACCGCTCCCACACCGAAGCCTCCCAGGACCAGGGGGCTCGTCCAGCCCCACACCGAGGCGCGGTTCAGGGCAACGAGAACGCCCGTGACCCCAAATGCGAGGAGCAGCGCTCCGGGAATGTCGAAGGCGCTCCAGAGCCGCGGGCCGGCCGACCGGCCGTCATGGGGATCGTGTGCCGTCGGACGCGCCGGCAGCACGAACCATGCCAGCACGAAGGCGAATGCGCCCAAGGGGATCTGCCCCACGAACACCCACCTCCAACTCAACGCCTCGACGATCGGACCCCCTGCGACCACACCGAGCACGGGGCCACCGGCCACCACCATCGACCAGTAGCCCATGGCGCGAGGGCGCTCGTGGGAGGGAAAGACCGAGTTGATCATCGCCATGGAGACGGGCCCGCAGGCCGACCCCGCCGCCGCCCCCAGGATGCGAAACACGATGATCGAGGTTGCGTCCCATGCTCCAGCGGTGCCGAGTGCAAAGGCCGTCGCACCGGCGATGCCCACCAGATAGACGCGCTTGTGGCCCCACAGGTCGCCGGCCTTGCCCGCGACCGGCCCCACGACACCGAAGGCCAACAAGGGCCCGGTGATGACCCACGTCAGCGTGGCCGAGGACGAGTCGAGATCCTTGGCGATGGTACTCAACGAGACGGCGAGCAACGTGATGGTGAAGCTCACCGAGAACATGCCGAAGAGCGCAACGGTCAGAACCGTCCACGGCGACACCCCCTGCGACGCTTCGATGGTCGCCGGCACGTCGGGCACCGTTCCCATCGGTGACGATTCACCCGGAGACGATTCACCTGTCGTGGAACGGTTTCGTGACGATTCGCCTGGCGCTGCGTCACGGGTCACACCACGACGGTACCCAGTCGGCCCCGCGACGGCGAGCGAATTCGGAGCAGCGGGCAACCTTGGGGATCCCGCCCCCCGGCGGACCGGCAGGCAAGCCCGTGGAGGGGCCAAAAAAGCCGCTGGGCCCCGGTAAGGGAGCGTGTCACGGTGGCTGGGGACACCACGACCGCTCGACCAAAACCTTAGGGCCCTGCGACACATTTATTCTAGCAGAACGGTTCCCGCCCTGCACAAGAGGCCCGCTTCGGAAACGGGCTACGAAGCGGCCAACTTCTTCATCTCCGACTGCAACTCGGCAACCGACCAACGATCGTTCTTCTCGATCGAGTCGGCCATCGCCCAACCCTGCATGAGGCGGATCTGGCCACCTTGCACGAAGAACACCTTGCCGGTCTCCGGCGCATCGGCGGTCGCCAGATAGGCCACCAGCGGTGAGATGTTCGCCGGGTCCCAGACGTCGAACGCACCCGCATCGGCAGGAGCCTGGATGATGTCGCCCAGCCCGGGGGTGGCCTCGGTGAGTCGGGTACGAGCAGCGGGCGCGATCGCGTTCACGCGCACGCCGTAACGGGACAACTCCTGGGCAGAGATGATGGTGAACGCGCCGATACCGGCCTTGGCGGCGCCGTAGTTGGTCTGTCCGGGGTTGCCGAGCAGGCCCGAGGTCGATGAGGTGTTGATGACCGCCGCGTGCACTTCCCTGCCCGCCTTGGTCTGTTCACGCCAGTAGGTCGCTGCCCACCGCGTCGGCACGAAGTGACCCTTGAGGTGAACATGGATGACCGAATCCCACTCCTCCTCGGTCATGTTGACCAGCACGCGGTCACGCAGGATCCCGGCGTTGTTCACTAGGACGTTGAGGTCGCCGAAGGCCTCCACGGCTGCGTTGACGAGACGCTGGCCGCCTTCCCAATCGGCAACGTTGTCCGCGTTGGCGATGGCCTCGCCGCCCATCGCCTTGATCTCGTCCACAACCTGTTGCGCAGGGGTCCGGTCGTCGCCCGAGCCGTCCATGGCGCCACCGAGATCGTTGACCACGACCTTGGCCCCTTCGGCCGCAAAGAGCAGTGCATGCTCGCGACCGATGCCGCGACCTGCTCCGGTGATGATCGCAACGCGCCCTTCAAGTGTGCCCATGGTGAGGTCTTCCTTCGCTAGATCGTCCGGCTCCGTGGAGATTGGAAGCCCAAACTAGCAAGCGTCACCCGAGTGGGCGCTCACCTCTTGAGAATAATGTCGACCTTGGTCCCACGTGCCACCTTCTGGCCGCTGTCGGGATCGGTGGAATCGGGTTTGCCCCGCCCGTTGCCGAAGACCTCCCCGACAACCAGGCCGGCGCCTTCCAGCCGATCGTAGGCCTCCTCCAGGGTCAGGCCCTTGACAGATGGGACGGTCACCAGATCGGGGCCCTTCGAGACCACCACCGTCACCTTGGCGTCGCGGGGAATCTCACTGCCCGTCGCCTCCTTGGTGCGGATCACCTCGCCGGCTTTCACCGTCGGATGGAACTCCTCGACCTCAGCGACACCCAGGCCGATCTTGGCAAGCTCCGCGGTGGCCTGTTCGAACGTCATGCCGGCCAGGTCCGGCACCTGCCGAGGCGCCGGCCCCGCGGACAGAACAAGATCGACCTTCGAGCCCTTCGGCAGGCTGGTGGGACGATCGACCTCACCGAACCGCCAGGTGAGCAGCTGCCCGGCGGGCACCGCCTCGTCGGGCAGGGTCACCACCGCCCCCTTCCCGAGACCGGCGGCGACCAGCGCCGCCTCGACCTCGGGCTCGCTCCTGCCGATCATGTCGAGGGGCACCGCCACGGGAGGCGGCCCGTCCGAGACGATCAGGGTGATGCGACCCCCGTCGTCGAGACGTTCGCCGGCGGGCGGTTCCTGCCTGATGACCGCCCCCTGCTGCACCGTTTCGTTGAAGGACTTCCTGACCGTGATCTTCCAGGCCAATCCATCTCCCGCAGAGCGCTGCGTCTCGGCCAACCGCCGTTGCGCTTCCGCCAGAACCATGCTGTCGACATTGGGGATGGTAGCGCTCGCCGGCCGAAGCGCCTGCCGGACGAACCAACCTCCGCCGATCAAGCCCACGACGAGAACGAGTGCCACGCCCAGCCGCAACCGGTTCGCCCTGCCGGGCAGACGCGATCCGCGACCGACGCCGGCCGGTGGTTGACCGGCCGGTGGTTGACCGGCCGGTGGTTGACCGGCCGGTGGTTGGCCGGCCGGTGGTT
>JACOTK010000290.1 GCA_016178435.1 Actinomycetota bacterium | reverse complement strand
GTGCTGTCCCGGGCCACCGGCCGACGATGCGCTCCCCGACGGAGCGCCCGTCGACCGGTGGCTGCTCATTTGGCGGAGGCTGTTACCTGCGAACCTCGAATACACGGTTGACGGGTGTCTCGGTTGCCCGCCGGAACCGGCTGAATCCCGAATCGGCCATGATCGAGCGCCATGTCGACTCCGGCACCTGCGCACCGAGCGCATAACCCCCGGGTTGGTTCTGGGCCGCAGGCGTGCAGATCGTCGTCGAGGCCGCGTAGTAGATGCGTCCGAGTGGGTTCATGTTCTCGGCGCTCGTCTCTCCTGCCATGGGTTCCACGAAGAGCAGCGTTCCGTCGTCGGCGAGCGCCGAGGCGATGTGTGTCGCCGCCCCGCTCGGGTCACCCATGTCGTGGAGCGCATCGAAGACGCACACGAGGTCGTAGCCCTCACCTGGGAACTCCTGGGCGCTCGCGACCTCGAAGCTCACCCGATCAGCCACGCCTGCGTCGGCCGCTCGCTTGCGAGCCTCGTCGATGGAGTCGGGGTGGTAGTCGAAGCCCACGATCGTGGCGTTGGGGTAGGCCTGTGCGAGCAGGATGGTGGAGGCTCCGTGGCCGCAACCGAGATCGGCGACCTTCGCCCCCTCCTGCAGCTTGGCCTCGACGCCCTCGAGCGCCGGAATCCATGAGCTCACCAGGTTTGCGAGATAGCCGGGCTTGAAGAAGCGCTCCGTGCCGTGGAAGAGGTCGTGATGGTGCTCGTGCCATCCGAGCCCCCGACCCGATCGGAATGCCTCGCAGATCTTCGCCTCGTCCTTGGCCACCGAGCCGGCGAGGGTCATCGCCCCGACAAGAAAGGCCGGACCGTCCTCCGCTGCGAGCACGGCGGTCTGTTCGGGCGTCAACAGGTAGCGCTCGCCGTCGCGCTCGCAGTAGCCACTGGCAAGCTGGGCGTTCAGCCACTCCTGGACCAGTCGTTCGTTGGTGCCGGTACGGGCGGCCAACTCGGCTGCCGTTGCAGGCCCCTCGGCCAAGGCCTTGTAGAGGCCGAGCTTGTCGCCGACGACCACGGTGGTCGCATGCAGCGCCGCTCCGAGGTCGCCCAGAAAGCGTCCCACCAACTCGTTCAGCTTGGTCTCGTCGATCTCTGCCGTAGGTGTCCTGTCCATCGTCATCGCCATCTCCCGTGTTCAATGCGCCGCTCGACTTTCGAGGGGCCGGCCTGATCCTGCGTCGGGAACCTTGCAGGACCGTTGCAGTGTCGATGACGACACGGCGACGCTTGTGCATGCTTTCTGCAAGACGGGATGTGATGCTGTGGTCATGCACACAGCCCTCCGGCCCCGACCGGTCTCCGGCTCGCTCGACGAGCTTCTTGCCGATGCCGACGAGCGAGTCCCGTTTCTCACCTCCGACTCCAAGTCGGGATCGGCCTTCGAGCGGGTGAGGATCGACGGCGAGTGGCACATCCTCAAGCACATCCACGTCGACTCCGATTGGACGATGCGGTTCAACGGCGACGTCGGTTGCCACCCCGCCCAGGTGTGGGCGGCGGGTCTGATGGACACGATCCCCGAACGGATCGACCACGGCGTCATCGGTGTCGTCGCGGGCATCGGCCGCAATGGTTGGGGGGCGGCGATCCTGATGCGTGATCTCGCCGATGGACTCGTTCCCGAAGGCGACGAGCGCCTCGATCTCGACCGACACCTCGGCTACCTCGACGACCTTGCCGCCTTGTCTGCTCGGATGTGGGGCTGGACCGATGATGTCGGCCTGGTGCCATTGGCCTCGCGCTGGTGCTGGTTCAGTGCTGCGTCGCTCGCGATCGAGGAGAGCCGTGGTTGGCGCGACCCGGTGCCTCGCATCGCCATGGATGGTTGGCGCAACTTCGCGGTGCGCGCACCTCGGGAGGTGGTGACCCTGATCGAGGCGTTGCGCCGAGACCAGGACCCGCTGGTCGCCGCCGTGCGCTCGACGCCGCTGACCTTCCTGCACGGCGACTGGAAGCTCGGCAACGTCGGCACCGCAGGCGACGGTCGCACGATCCTGATCGACTGGACCTATCCGGGTGAGGGGCCCGCGTGCTTCGACCTTGCCTGGTACCTTGCGATCAACCAGGCGCGACTTCCTCAGTCGAAGGAGGATGGGATCGCTGCGTTCCGGACCTCCATCGAGGGCCACGGCATCGAGACGGAGGGCTGGTACGAACGCCAGGTCGGGCTCTGTCTGCTCGGGGCACTGGTGATCTTCGGGTGGGAGAAGGCACTCGGTGACGAAGCGGAGCTCCACTGGTGGTGCGATCGGGCCATCGAAGGTGCGCGATTCCTGGGAGCTCCGGCCATGTGAGCTCCTGCCCACCGGGATCCATCCGCGACGCGTACTCCGCCACGGGGACGGCCTGGCAGGAGGGACCGGCCAGGATCTACGACCGTCTCGCCGAGATCCTCGTGGAACGCTCGCCCGTGTCGCTTGCGGGCCGCAGGGTGCTCGATCTGGGCTCGGGCACGGGTGCGGCGTCACGAGCCGCCCGAGGCGCCGGCGCAAGCCCGATCGCCATCGACGGCGCCCTCGGGATGCTCCTCGCAGATCGCGACAACCGTCCGCCGGCAGTGGCGGGCGACCTTCGTGCGCTTCCCCTGCGCGATCGGTGTCTCGACGGTGTGATTGCCGCGTTCTCCTTGAACCACATCGACGATCCGGCACGAGGCCTGCGTGAGGCAGCGCGGGTCGTCGGTCCCGG
>JACOTK010000256.1 GCA_016178435.1 Actinomycetota bacterium | reverse complement strand
CGGCCCGCAGTCGCTGTGGCCGGAGTCGCTGTGGCCGGAGTCGCTGTGGCCGGAGTCGCTGTGGCCGGAGTCGCTGTGGCCGGAGTCGCTGATCGAGCGGCGGGACGACTGCTGACGACACGACCGGGAGTCGGCTGGGTCGGAACGGAGGCGGCATCACCGGGTGTCGCCGGAGCGCCTCGGTGCTCAGGGGCGGGTGGCTCGCCGGCGGCGGGGATGGTGGGCTCCTCACCGGGGGACGCGTCCGATGACCCGTCGACCCGCTTGGCGGCAGCCTTCTTGGCCGGCGCCTTCTTGGTCGCGGCTTTGGCCGACTCCGGCTCTTCGGGCTGAACGTCGCGGCGCATCCCCAGCGCGTCGGCCTTACGGCGTACACGATCAGCCTGGGCCTCGACGATGCCCGAGGAATGGCTTTTGACGCCGATCCCGAGTACGTCGCACAGATCGAGTGTCTCTTTGTTGGTGAGCCCGAGTTCGCGAGCGAGCTCGTAGACCCGGATTTTTGCTGCCAAGTTGCTTATCGCCCCTTTTTTCCCTACTCAGTCGCCACGACCGTGGTCGGCGTCGCGTCCTATCCTCGCACGTTCAACCATCGCCGCACGAAGCGATTCGATGGAATCCTGACCGACCGGGCCTCGCAGTGCCCGGCTGAATGCCTTCCTTTTACCGGCGAGATCAATGCACGCCGGCGATCCTGCGCACAGCCATGCTCCTCGACCGGGGAGCGTGCGCCCCTCCGCCAGTCTGGCGTCACTTTGTCGGGTCACACGAAAAAGTTCCGTCACAGGTCGGACCTGGCGACATCCGATGCAGGTACGTCGTACCGGCATGCGGCTCCCGACAGATCTCGAGGCTATGGGGCGTCCTCCATGGGCTCGCTTTGTTCTTCGCGGGTTCCCGTGACCAGTCCCGCTACCGGTTCAAGCGGATCGGCAACCATCCCGCCAACTGCCATCCCGCCAACTGCCTGCCCGCCAACCGGTACGGCCGGTGCAGCCGGGTCCGGGGAGACATCGTCTCCCATGACCGAGGCAATCTCGGCCTCGCCGTGACTCCATTCCTCGGCGGTGACCGCCGGTCCACCCTCTGCAGGACGCCACACCATCTCATGGGTTGCGGGGTCCTCGATCCACTCGCCCTCGGCCCATTCCTCGCCGGAATAGCCCGCTTCCTCGTCGGCAAGCTGGCTCTCACTCTTGATGTCCACCCGCCAACCCGTCAGCCTGGCGGCAAGACGGGCGTTCTGGCCCTCCTTGCCGATCGCCAACGAGAGCTGGTAATCGGGGACAATGACCTCCGCGACGCCTGATTCCTGATCGAGGCGCACCTCCTTGACCTTCGCAGGTGCGAGCGCCTTGGTGATGAACTCCTGGGTGTCCTCCGAGAACGGGACGATGTCGATCTTCTCGCCTCGCAACTCGTTGACCACCATGCGCACTCGAGCGCCCCGAGCCCCAACGCAGGCGCCGACGGGGTCGACGTTGCGGTCGTGGGACCAGACGGCAAGCTTGGTCCGATGGCCCGGCTCGCGGGCGACAGCCTTGAACTCCACCACGCCGTCGGCGATCTCGGGAACCTCGAGCTCGAAGAGGCGCTTGATCAGCCCCGGGTGGGTGCGGCTCACCACGATCTGGGGGCCGCGGGCGTTGTTGCGCACCTCGACGATGTAGGCCTTGAGGCGTGACCCGGGTTCGGGGCGCTCGTAGGGAACCTGCTCGGCCTGAGGCAGGAGGGCCTCGACCTTGCCGAGGTCGAGCAGGGTGAAGCGGCTGTCGGTCTGCTGGACGAGCCCGGTGACGATGTCACCCTCGCGACCGGCATATTCCTCATACTTGAGCTCTCGCTCCGCCTCACGCACCCGCTGGGTGAGCACCTGCTTCGCCGTCTGCGCGGCGATGCGGCCGAAGTCGCTCGGCGTGTCGTCCCACTCGCGGATGACATTGCCGTCCTCATCGAGCTCCTGGCCGTAGACCCTGATGTCGAAGGACTCGGCGTCGATCGTGACATAAGCCTCCTCGGCCGCCTTGGGCATTCTCTTGTAGGCCGACACCAGGGCGTTTGCCAAGGCATCCAACAGCGTGTCAACGCTGATGCCCCGGTCGAGCGCAAGCGCCTGAAGGGCTTCCATGATCTCGAAATTGCCGCTCATGCCTTTGCAACCTTCCTCGTCTTCGGTCCCCCGTGATTGTTCGCCGTCTGGACCCCCGCCGAACCCCAATCGAAAACGATGTTGGCCCGCTCGATCTCGTCATAGGCGAATTGGCGCGATCCGTCGTCCAGGTCGATCGTGAACCCCGCATCGTCGGCGGTCACCAGGACCCCCTCGACGCGTCGTGCACCTTCGGTGCCCGGAACGGTCTTGATCTTGACCATCGATCCGATGGCTGCCTCGAAGTGCCGCTGCAGACGAAGCGGCCGCTCGATGCCTGGACTCGAAACCTCGAGCACGTATCGATCGGCCGAGGTGTCAACCTCATCGAGAAGGCTCGACAGCGCCCGGGTCACCTTGCCGAGCGTGTCGGTGTCGATGCCGCCCGGCTTGTCCACCAACACGCGCACCGTGCCGGTGAGCTGTTCGAGGTCATAGAGATCGGCCCCGAGCTCGGCCACAGCGGGGAGCACGAGGTCGATCAACTGCTCGGTCTCGATCATCGCTCTCCTCCTTCGCTCAACTCGTTGTCCGGATCACCCACCGTTGTGCTCGGAACCGGGGAAAAGAAAACGTGGGCCAAAGCCCACGTCTTTCCTTGGCCAAAAGCCACAAATCGAAATCAACGGCAGCGCGAGTATAGCCCTTCCGGGCCGATTTTGCCCGCGCTCCGTGTCAGGCAGGGCGCTCCCTTCGGCGAGTGGACCGATCCCGGTGGAGCGTGCGAGGAGATCTGCCGCACCATGTTCGCCTGGTGGGACGGCTCACGTCCAATGTGGCTCGAAAGAACCGCTCCCGGTGGTGCTCCGATCGTGTATCGCCCGGTAGGTCAGTACGCCCTCGCCACGATGGCGATCAGATCGGTGTCGGCGGGACTCGGTACCGAGCCATCCGATGCCTGGAGGCATCGAACCGAAACGCCCTGGCCTGCCAGCCGGCCCTCGCCGTCCTCACCCAGGAGCGCCCATGGCATCCGCGCGAAGCCGGTTCGGGCGGCCTCGACAGCGTCCTCCACCGTTGTGACGTCGACGGTTCGCTCGTCACGGCGTCGCGTCGCCTCGGCCAGCAGCGTGCTCTGGATTGCCGACAACCCGCCCTGCACCCGCTCGACAACCTCGCCCAGAGGCACGGGTGATTTGTCACCACTGTCCCGACGCACAAGGGTCACGATGCCGCCGGCCAGGTCACGGGGACCGACCTCGATACGAATCGGAACGCCCTTGAGCTCCCAGTCGACCGATCGTCGCCCGAAGCTCGTGTCGACACGATCGTCGAGCTCGGCTCGCACGCCGGCTGCCTTCAATCGGTCGCAGATGGCTGCCGCCTGGTCTCCTGCGCCATCCTCGTCGCGCACAACCATCACGACCGCCTGCAGTGCCGCAAGCTCCGGCGGGACCCGTAGGCCACGGTCGTCGCCATGGCACATGATGAGCCCGCCGACCATCCTTGTCGAAACACCCCACGAGGTTTGCCACACGTGCACCTGCTCGCCCGACTGGTCGAGATACACGGTGTCGAACGCCTTCGAGAAGTTCTGACCGAGCTCGTGGCTCGTACCCATCTGAAGCGCCTTGCCGTCGCCCATCATCGCTTCGCAGGTATAGGTGTTGGTCGCACCGGCGAATCGCTCCCGGTCGGTCTTGCGCCCGAGCAGGACGGGTATCGCGAGAACGTCGACCATGAAGCGTTCGTACACGTCGTTCAGGATGCGGAGGCTGAAGGCCCGCGCCTCGTCTTCGGTCGCGTGCGCCGTGTGACCCTCCTGCCAGAGGAACTCGGTCGTCCGCAGAAACAGCCTCGGCCGCATCTCCCATCGGACGACGTTCGCCCACTGATTGATCAACAGGGGCAGGTCACGATGGCTCTGCACCCATTTCGAGAAGTAGGCGTTGATGACGGTCTCACTCGTGGGTCGCACCACCACGGGCTCCTCGAGCTCCTTGCCGCCACCGTGGGTCACCACGGCGAGCTCGGGACTGAACCCTTCGACATGTTCCGCCTCCTTGGTCAGGAAGCTCTCGGGGATGAAGAGCGGGAAATACGCGTTCTGTGTCCCGGTCGCCTTGATCCGGCGATCGAGATCAGCCTGCATGCGCTCCCAGATGGCATAGGCGTAGGGGCGAATCACCATGGTCCCTCGAACGGGGCCGTTGTCCGCAAGCTCCGCCTTGGCGACCACATCCTGGTACCACCGGGGAAAGTCGTCGGCTTGGGGCGTCAGGACGGGAGGCTTGGCCATGAGCGCCGATGCTAGCCGGGTCGTCGATTGCCCCCGTCGTGGCCCTGGCGTGCCGGCGGCTCAGGTCTCGACGGTCCTGCGAATCAGCTCGACCTTTGCCTCGCTTGCGTTGGCGTCGTCGCCCTTGTCCTCCAGCAGCGCTCGGCGGTCCGCCTCGGCCTCGGCCTCGGCTCCTGCGTCGGCGGCGGCCAGACGCGCCTCCACGCCCTCGGCAACGAGCTTCTCCGCCTCATCGATGAGCGCGTCGACCATCTCATCCTCGGGGACCACCCGTACGACCTTGCCCCGAATGAAGAGATGGCCGCGGTGGCGACCTGCGGCGATGCCCAGATCAGCGGAACGTGCCTCACCGGGCCCATTGACCACACAGCCCATGATCGCGACCTGGATGGGGAGCTTGCGCGTCTCGAAGGCCTCCTGCGCCTTGGCCGCCACGGCGATCACGTCCACCTCGGCACGTCCACAACTCGGACACGCGATCAGATCGACGTTCTTGCGTTCACGCAGGCCAAGGGCCTCGAGCAGCTGTCGACCGGCTCGGGCTTCCTCCACCGGGTCGGCGGTGAGGCTGTAACGAATCGTGTCGCCGATGCCATCGAGCAACAGGGTCGCGATGCCGGCCGTCGCCTTGATCAGTCCCGCCGGAGGCGGTCCCGCCTCGGTCACCCCCAGATGCAGCGGGGCGTCGATCACCTCGGCCAACATCCGATAGGCGTCGACCATCAACGGGACGTTCGAGGCCTTGACCGAGATCTTCACGTCGCGGAAACCGACCTCGTCGAAGTACGCCAACTCACGCTGTGCCGATGCGACCAGCGCTTCGGGGGTCAAGCCGTATCGCTCCTCGATGTCGGGGTCGAGCGACCCGGCGTTGACCCCGATACGTATGGGCACACCCCGATCGAGTGCCTCGGCCGCCACCGTCTTGATGTGGGCGGGGTTGCGTATGTTGCCGGGATTGAGCCTCAGGCATGCCACCCCGGCCTCGAGAGCCGCCAGGGCGAGCCGGTACTGAAAATGGATGTCGGCGACGATCGGCACCGGTGATCGCGGCACCAGCCGGGCCAATCCCTCTGCCGCCCCTTCGTCGTTGCACGTACAACGAACGATGTCGGCGCCGGCGCCGGCCAACGCGTAGATCTGGGCAAGCGTCGCCTCGTGATCGGCGGTCTTCGTGGTCGTCATCGACTGCACCGTGACCGGCGATCCGCCGCCCACGGGAACGGACCCGACGTTGATCCTGCGGGTCACCCGACGATCATTCAAAGGGGTTGCCCAGGGGTTTGGTGATGTCGAGGAAGGCCGACGACACGAACACCAGTGCCAGGACGGTCACCACCGCATAAGTGAGAGGCAACAGCTTGCGGACGTCGGCCTGATAGTGCCTGCCCTTGCGTGAGCGCAACCTCTCGTAGGTCGCGATCACCACATGTCCACCGTCAAACGGCAACAGTGGCACCAGGTTGAAAACGCCGATGAACACGTTGATGAAGAAGAGGAAGTACAGGAGGTTCGCCACCCCCGACGATGCGGCATGGCCCCCGATCTGCACGATGCCCACGATCGAGGTGACCCGGTTGTCGCCGCCGACGGCGTCCGGAGCCGAGCCCCCACCCGAGCCCGGCGAGTCGACAGCCGGGGACTTGTTCCCATCCTTGCCGCTCAACGTGTCGAGATAGCCCGACAAACCCGACGGTGAGAAGAAATCCCCCAGACCCTTGACCGAGAGCCACATCGTCTTCCCCGTCAACGTCACGGCCTCACGCGCACCGTCGACCACTCCCGACTTGACCATGTCGAAATCCGGTCCAACGCCGAGAAAGCCGACCGGGCGCCCGGAGGGATTGGTCTTCGCGAGCACGGTCTTCAACACCTGACGCCGACCACCCCGTTCGATCTCGATCGCCACCTGTCTTCCGGGGCGGGACTGAAGATAGGAGCGAAAGTCCTCGTACTGCGCGAACGACCTTCCGTCGACCTCGATGATGCGGTCACCTGGCTGAACGCCCGCCGTCGCTGCAGGACTCGGCGATGTCAGCGCCCCGACGGTCCAGCGGGACTCGTCGTCGGAGGCCACCCCGAACCCCACGTAGACGGCGAAGGACAGCAGCAGGGCGAGCAGGAAGTGCATCGTCGAGCCCGCGACCGCCACCGACAGGCGGCGCCAGTACGGCTTTTGTCGATACGCACGAGGCTCGTCGGCCGGATCAACCTCGTCGAGGTTGTTCATGCCGATGATGCGGACATAGGCGCCGAGCGGAAGGGCCTTGAAGCCGTATTCCGTCTCGCCTCGGCGACAGGACCACAGTTTGGGACCGAAGCCGATGAAGAACTCGGTGACCTTCATGCCTGCCGACCGTGCCGTCAGGAAATGGCCCAGCTCGTGGAGGAAGATCACGACGAGCAGCATCACCACGAAGATGACCACGCCCCACCCACCTGCCCGGTACAGCGCGACGACCAGCAGGGCGACGAGCCCCAGGCGGGCAAGGCCCACAAGTGGACCCTCGACTGCCTGGGGACCGGGAGCCTGGTTCGAGGAAGCACCCTGCGCCGCTGCTCCGGACGGGATCACTGTTTCCTGCGAGTCGTCTCGCATCATCGGGGCGCCGGGATTCGAATCGTTCATGCCGCCCTGTTCCTCTTCTCGACCATCTGGCCCGCCGCGCGCCGCGCTCGGGAATCCACGTCAATCACAACATCGACATCGGTCAGCGGCACGGACTCATGAGCGGCAAGCACATCTTCCACAATGGCAGCAATAGCGGTCCAGGAGACCGCGCCGGCCAGAAAGGCTGCCACGGCCACCTCATTGGCTGCGTTCAGGCAGGCCGGCGCCGACCCACCGGCCCGGCCGGCCGCATAGGCAAGACCGAGGCAGGGGAAACCCACGAGATCGGGAGGCTGGAAATCGAGACGGGACAACGTCGTCCAGTCGATGTGGCCGAAAGGCGAGCCGATCCGGTGCGGATATGCCAGCGCGTAGCCGATCGGCAGGCGCATGTCGGGCATCGAGAGCTGGGCAAGCACCGAGCCATCGGTGAACTCGACCATCGAGTGGACGATCGACTGCGGATGCACGACCACCTCGATGAAGTCGTAGGGGGTGCCGAACAGCTCGTGCGCCTCGATGACCTCGAGGCCCTTGTTCATGAGCGTCGAGGAATCCACCGTTATCTTCGGGCCCATGGCCCAGGTCGGATGAGCAAGGGCGTCGTCGACCGTCACCGTCGCCAGCTCGGCTGCGCTTCGACCACGGAAGGGTCCTCCGCTGGCGGTCAGCAACAACCTCCGGACTTCCTCCTGGCGCCCACCTCGAAGGCATTGGTGCAGGGCCCCGTGCTCGGAATCGATCGGGATGATCTCCGCTCCGGGCGTCTCGCGGGCCCGACGCACGACCGGCCCGCCGGCGATCAGCGATTCCTTGTTGGCCAGAGCCAGGCGCCGTCCGGCGCCGAGCGCCGCAAGCGTGACCGGCAACCCCGCAAACCCCACCACACCGTTGACGACCACATCGGCACCGGTCGAGATCGCCGGCAATGCCTCAGGGCCGGCAATGACCCTGGTCCCGGCAGGCACAAGTGCCTCGAGCTCACGAGCACGGCCGGGATCGGCCAGCGCGACGACCTCGGGCTTCCACTCGTTCGCCTGTTCGGCAAGGAGGTCGACCGATGTCGATGCGCCCAGCGCGACCACTCGGAACCGGTCCGGGTCCGCTCGAACGACGTCAAGGGTCTGTGTCCCGATCGAGCCGGTCGAGCCCACGACGGCGACCGTCGTGGGCATCAGAACACCTCGATGAGCAGACAGAGGTAGTAGACCGCCGGCAGAACGAAGAGAAGGGCATCGAACCGGTCAAGCACCCCGCCGTGGCCGGGCAGCAGGTGACCGGCATCCTTCACGCCGATGTCGCGCTTGATCATCGACTCACACAGATCACCCAGGGGGGCCACGACGCTGACGAGCAGGCCCAACTGGAGAGCGGAGGAAATGCTCCAGGGATGCAGTCCGACCATGCCGAGAACCAGCACCGACGCTCCGATGGACCCAAGCGAACCACCGATCAGCCCTTCGCGGGTCTTGTGCGGGCTGATGTGAGGAGCAAGCGGGGTCCTGCCGAACTTCCTGCCCGTGAACAACGCACCGACATCGTTCGCCACGACGGCAAGGATCAGACCGATCAGGATGCCCACGCCGTTGTCGAATCGCAGGATCAGTGCGGCAAAGCTCCCGAGCACGCCGACATAGCCGACCCCGAGCACCGTCATGCCGGCGTTCAAGGTTGGTGCGCCACCGGTCACACCCATGAGGTACCACACAAGTGTCGTCACCACCGTCAGCGCGACAACCAATGGCAGAGCCATTGTGCCCTTCCAATACGCGGCGAGGACCATCGATGCGGTCGCGACCAAACCCACCAGTGTCGCCGGCTGATACCCGCCATTTCGCAGCATGCCGTAGAACTCGGCAGCCGCTGCGACCAGCACGACAAGGACGGCAGCAAGGGCCATGGCGGGGCCCATCGAGAAAAGGACCAGCGCAACCAGAGCCATGCCCAACCCGGTAATCACACGGACGCGCATGTCGGCTTCGCCCGAGCGATCATCGTTGGTCGCATAGCCGTTCACCACACGGTCGGCCCCTGTCCCACCGCTGGGCCGACCACCCGTCCCACCGCTGGGCCGACCACCGGTCTCGCCGGAACGCCCGGGAACGGTGCTCACGCCACGTGCCACCCTGGGCGCCGCAGCCCTGTGCGGCGTCGAGGTCGGAAGGTCGGGCTCGGGGTCGAACGCCGCCGAGAAGAAATCCGGCTGGGCGGAGGAACGGGCGTTCTCGATCTCGCCTCCGACGGAATCGCTTCGGACGCCGATCGGCTGCTCGCTCGATGCAACGAGCGGGTCGTCCTCCTTGGCGACAAGGTCGAGATAATCGGGTTCATCCCAGTCGTTGGGATGGTCCCGCCAGCGAGGTGCGCCGGTGACACCCATCCATGCATCCAGATCATCCTCCACGTCGCCATCACCGGACGAGGCCGACGACGAATGACTCTCATCACGCGAGTCGGCGAAGACGCGGGGCACCTCACCGGTGGGCGGATCGGTCCAAGGAGGGAGAACGGGAGCAGCAGTCCCCGCAGCGCGAACCGCGTCCAACCCATCGGGGTCGCTCAGGGGGAATCGAGCCTGCGGCCGCTGATCACGAGGCGGGTCGGACGGCCGATCACCATAACGAGGGGCGCCCTCGGGGAGACGCGGGTCCGCGTCACCTCGCTCCAGGGCATCGGCAGCCTCTTCGGCGCCGATGATGCGCACGCCCTCGGCAGGGGCTACGACCCGTTCGGTTGTCTGATCTTGGTCTTCAGGGCGCTCGTCCACGTGGCCTCCCGCCAATCAGGCCTCAAACCTCCAGGAGCTCCCGCTCCTTTTGTTCAAGGGCAGCATCCACCGCACTGACATAACTCGCGGTGATCTTGTCGAGGTCCTTCTCCGCCCGTTCCAGCTCATCGGCGGAGATCTCACCGTCTTTTTCGAGAGCTTCGAGATCGTGACGCGACGAGCGGCGCAGGTTCCGAATCGCCACCCTGCCGTCCTCTGCCATCGTCTTGGTCAACTTGACCATCTCCTTGCG
>JACOTK010000255.1 GCA_016178435.1 Actinomycetota bacterium | reverse complement strand
CATGACGCTCCTTGACGGGTGCCTTGCGACGAGCATTCTCACTGCCCTCGTGCTGAATCTCCTGTTCGACTGGTGGTGGGCCGACCCTGGCGCCGCGTTGCTCATTGGCGTTGTCGCCGCCCGGGAGGGGTTCGAATCGTGGCGTGAGGCCTCGGAACCCAATGCCGACATCGGTGGTGGCACCTACCCATCGGGATGGGTAGGGAAAGGTTCATGAAATGTTTTTCAGATGGTAACCACGGGTGGCGCCGCTGAATGGACCTTCGACCCTACGCTGAGCCATGTCCCTTCGGCTTGCATGGGAAACGCAAGGCGCATGAGTGAGAACGAGTCATGGACAGGAGGCGATGATGTCGGTGTGGTGGTTGGTTCGCGATGAGCCGAACGGGCTGCAACTCAGGGTGTTCGGCGCATGATCACCAAGAAGCCTGCTCTTCGGGGGAAGTCGGTGAAGGTCACGTTCAGCCTGCCGGTGGAGGAGGGCGCCGTCTCGGTTGCCGGCGATTTCAACGACTGGGATCCCTCTGCAACGCCGATGCGCAAGCGAGGTGACAGCCGCTCGGCCTCGGTGAGCCTCGATGCCGGCCGGTGCTACTCGTTCCGCTACGTCGACAAGGACGGCCGATGGTTCAACGATGGCCTTGCTGACGGCTTCGAGGGCAACGAGTTCGGCGAGAGCAACTGCATCATCGATCTCACCGACAACCTCTGAGAGGTTCACCGGATAGGTCGCCCCTGGAGACCGACCCGAGTCGTTTCACCATGCTCCGCTTGGGGAACAGCTTCGGTGTCCAATGGAACCGCACCCATCCGCCGGACCTCTCGGAGGTTCTTCAGGCGAGTCTCATTTCAGCCGAAAAGGCGGTAGTTGGCGAGCAGCGACTCGGCCAGGGGTCCCCTTGGCGTGGGGAGCCCGAGCTTCTCGGCGGGCCCTGTTCGCCCCGTTGCCAGGAGGAGATAGGCAACGGCCTGTCCCTCGATGCTGTTCTCGCACGCCTCCGTGCTCGGTTCGGTGACGCTTCCCCGATTGCCGTCCACGACGACATCGCAGCGTCGAGCACCGGGACCGGTGAGGTCGAGGCGAACCCTGCTGCCGTCGGGCAGCCTGGCCTGTTTGACGGCGCCCCATCCCGAGCGTTCGATGACCCAACCGGCGGCTGTTGCTGCTGCGAGGGGCTCGTCGGTTGGGTCGAGCGGCAGATCAAGGGCTGCACGAAGATCGAGCAGGTGGGTGAAGACGTCGAAGGTTCGTATGCGAGCAAGTTCGGCCATCGTGGTGGGGCCCATCGGCCCGACGGTCTCGCCCTGCCAGCCGTCGGGACTCAGGGACCGCAGCATGTCGAGTTGGGCGGTGGACGCAACCTTGATCTCGGCGGTGATCTCCTCGATCGACCAGCCACGTCGCGCTGCGACGCCCTGTCCGGTCACGAAGTCGAGGCCCGTGTAGGGATTGACCCAGTCGTCGGGAGGCTCGGGTTGCGGAAGGCGCTGAAAGAACGACTCGGCTCCACCGAGGTGGGCCAGCAGATCGCGGACGTTCCAGTCGCCGCAGGGTGTCGGCAGGGACAGTTGATCGGGGCGCAGTGACCGCACGACCGAGTCGATGCCTCGCCAACACTGGTCCAACCCTTCGATGAGATCCATTCCCGCCCCTTTTGTTCGACCCTGGGAGATTAGCTGTTGATGCGATGGCTGATGATTGAGGGTCTCGAGCCGATCAGGGGTTGCCGAGCGTGATGGACCCGGTCTCATCTCCCGTGGCCCACGATGAGCTCACGATGCATCCTTCGGAGAACGGGACCATGTCGAGGCCGCTGAGATGCGCACCTGCGTAGAACTCCTGTTGAAAAGTGAGGTCGATCTCCGGAGGCACCAATGTGGGGGGGGATCGCCGCTCCGGCAAGTGCCGCTTCTGACGGCGGCAGGTACCTTGCGAAAAATCCTGCGAGCAGATCGTGGGCGATCGGGCCGAGCAGGTGACAGGCGCCGCCCGAGGGAGCGCAACCACCGGTCTGACCGTGGAGGTACTCCCAATGCTCGCCGCCTTCCAGGACGATGCGGTGTCTCGGTCGAGCGATCCGGGCGAAGTCCTCATCGGACAATGCGTCCGAGAAGAGGCCCTCGGTGCCCCAGGCATGGAAGGAGGGGACGGCGAGATCCCACAGGGGAATCGGCAGTTCCGTCCCGAACGTGCTCCACTCGTGCCACCCCGCGCTGAGCCCCGCAAATGCCCCGACCCGTTCGAAGGTTGCCACTCTCGCGGCCACCATGGCCCCATAGGAGTGACCGGCCACGCCGGTTGCGGGCGCAGGAAGCAGGACCCGCCGTTCGGGCCAGTGCCGACGCATCCAGCGCAGTGCGCCGATGGCGTGGGCAAAGGTCGTGTCCTGTTGTGGTCCGGCGCCGATTCCCGAGAGAAATGGCGCCGCCACGACAAAGCCACTCCTTGCAAGTTGGGCAAGCATCCGTTCCCAGCGGTGCACATGGTTCTCCTCGCTCGAGCAGTGCCCGTGCAGAAAGAGGATCAACGGGTACTGACCACAGGGTTCGAGGATCGGCGCGTTCTGCACCGATCCCTCCAGACTCGGGTAGTAGACCCGCAGTGGAACCGGCAGGCAGTCATCGGCCTCGAAGAGCTGCCTGCCCCAGAAGACCGGCGTCAACACCGTGGGACGCCAGGGGATGGGGCAGGGTACCGACGGGTCGAAGATCTCCTCGGGAAGATCCGCATGCAGGCGTGGGCCCGGACGTTCGAGCAGGTCCGCGACCCAGGAGATCTGGGCGGTCGTCAGCCCGAGCCCTGCGAGCAATTCCCTACGCTGGGACAACTCCAGGCACTGGAGGTGCGGGAGTCGGTTGACGAGTCCGGCGATCGCTCGCAAAGCCTGCTGTTCGGACGGCCCGCCGTAGTCGTGGGGACCTTTGGGGTCTTGCTCGGACATGCGATCCTCCAGTCACGAGTTGAGCATGGGGAGGGATGCGCTGACGGTCGATGATCTCTGTTGATCGGCGGCGACGACGGAGCGAGAATACCGCAGCGCTCGTGCCGGGTCGATAGCGCCCAACGTGAGTTGAGGCGAGATGTGTGTCAGGGGGGTCCTGTGCCTCCGGAGCACGCGGGTCCGTCGGGCGCCGCCTTCGTCTCGAGTTGTGACCGGCGCGGATTCAGCCGCCGTAGTTCATGCCGGTGTCACGCAACAACATGGGCACGGCGCTCTCGTCGCGCACGCCGGCCTCGACCACCTCGGCGACAAAGACGGTGTGGTCGCCGCGGGCGACGGTGTCGGTCACGCGACACTCGAACCAGTACGGCGTGTCGAGCAGCAGAGGTGCGCCGGTCGCCGGACCGGAGGTGAAGGCGTACCCGTTGATCTTGTCACCCTCCACCGAGGTCGATCGAAAGAAGGCCTTGCCGATCTCGATCTGGTCGGCGGCAAGCACGTTGACCGCGAAGGTGCCCGAGCGGGCGATGATCGTCGCGGCGCCACTGTCCGCCTTCACCCCGGCCATGACGAGTGGCGGCTCGAAGCTCGCCTGGGAGAGCCAGTTCACGCCACCCGCTGCATAGTCATCGCCGTCATTGGCGGTGAGCACGTAGAGGCCGTAGTTGACAGCTCGCAAAGCGAGCTTCTTGGCGTTTGCATCCATCGCGACATGCTCCTTCGGTCGATTCAGTCGGTGCCATGGGCAACGGCAGGAGTGACGGTCTTGGCTGTCCCGGCGGCTCGGAGCTTAGCGGTGGGGCGCGCCGCAGACCGGCGTGCGAGAATCTTCGGCCATGAGGGTCTCGGCAAAGGTCGATTACGCGTTGCGCGCCCTGACCGAGCTTGCCGCCCGGCCGGATGTTTCGCCGATGAAGGGCGAGGAGCTGGCGGGTTTGCAGGACATCCCCATGCGATTTCTCGAGAACATCCTCGGTGAGTTGCGAAGCGCAGGGATTGTGGCGTCGCGCCGCGGCTCCGAGGGCGGTTACTGGCTTGCTCGGCCGGCTCACGAGGTGATGGTGGGTGATGTCATCCGTGCCTTGGAGGGGCCATTGGCCAACGTGCAGGGCGTTCGCCCCGAACTGGTGCGATTCGAGGGCCATGCGGCGCCGCTGCGCGAAGTCTGGGTCGCCACGCGTGCGCGGATTCGAGAGGTGCTCGACCACGTCAGCCTTGCTGATGTGGCATCGGGGGCGCTTCCCGATCACGTGCACGATGCGCTGGCTCTGCCCGGGGCGTGGGACCCCCGATGACCGGGCGGAGTGGGGGAGCTCGACAGGTGCCGAGCGCCGCAGGGGCCCTGTTCATGGGGAGCGACCCGAGGTAGCGTCCCGGCAGGACCCGAGGGGCGGAGGCGCCGAGAGGGCGGAAAGGCACGGATGATCTCAGCGACGATCGAGGAGCGACCGATCCATTTCGACCGGGTCGACCGGGTCAAGCGCTCGGTGGGCCAACCGGTGCTGGCGGGTGACGACAGGTTCTGGATCCTCGGCGAGCCGCTGGTGGTGTTGGTCAACGGCAACGAGCGCATCACCGTGCCCATCGGTTTCACCACCGACGGGGCCTCGGTGCCCGTGTGGGCTCAGAGGCTGACGGGATGGGGACGCTGGGAGGATCCGCAGCGTTGGGGCGGCATCGTCCATGACTGGATGTACACCCAGGCGGGCACGCCCAAGGCCCGTGCCGACAACGTGTTTCGTGCCGTCCTGAAGTCCGAGGGAACGAGCAGGTACAAGCGAGAGATCATGTGGGCGGCGGTCGTCGTCGGCGGTGGCCCCGCCTATCGATCAAGCCAGGCAAAGGGTCCCAACATCTACGTCTGAAGGTTGTCGACCCGATCACGCCCTCGGGACAATCGCGGCCCGACGGTCGTTCTCGCAGGGGGTACGAGCGTGGCAGCCGTGCAGGTGGTCGTTGACCAGGCCGAGCGACTGCATCGCCGCGTAGGCGGTGGTCGGCCCGATGAAGCGAAAGCCGTAACGGCGGAGTGCCTTCGACAACGCGGTTGATTCCGGGGTGATCGACGGCAGATCGCCGAGGGCCCGAGGAACGGGGCGGCCCTTGCGT
>JACOTK010000254.1 GCA_016178435.1 Actinomycetota bacterium | reverse complement strand
TTGTGGTTTCCGTCAAGTTCCCCACCGCTTTCCGCAATGATCCCGGCAATGGTGGGTGTCGACGGCTTGGCCGGCTGCGCCTGTGCGGGCAAGGCTGCCGCCCCGACGATCAGCAGTGAAGCGAAGGATCCGGCAATGAGTCGACGCATGTGATTCTCCTTTGTTCATGTGGTTCGCGGGGCGTTCTTGGCCCGGTTGTCGGTTCGTTCTACGCACGGGGCTCAGCTGACGGATGCAGGAAACATTGATCGTTCTATTTGCATCCGATCGCAGTGCGGAGTCGTAGAGCACAGCAATACAACTGTCACGCAGCGTCGTGCCGAACCCATGAAGTGCAACATGTTGAAGAAGAAATTGATGGTTCCCGTCCTGGCCCTCACGCTGTTGACCGGCGTCGCGGCGGGTTGCGGTGATGATGACGACAACTCGTCTCTTCCCACAACGACCGAGCAATCGACGACAAGCGTCGATCAGATGGCTGGGGCGACGGCCACGAAGGACATCGTCGACACAGCGGTTGCTGCCGGCAACGTCACCGTCCTCGTCGAGGCCGTGCAGGCAGCAGGCCTTGTCGAAACCCTCAAGGGAGCCGGCCCCTTCACCGTCTTCGCACCCACCGATGCGGCCTTTGCCGACGCGCTCGCCGCCTTGGACATGACCAAGGAATCGCTCCTGGCCGACAAGGAAAGACTGGCAACCATCCTCAAGTACCACGTGGTTGCCGGCAAGACCCTCGCTGCCGATGTTGTCGGCCTGGACGGAAAGGACATCGCCACGGTGGCGGGCCCGACCATCAGGATCACCGTTGACGGCGACATGGTCAGGGTCAACGACGCCAAGGTGACCGCTGCCGACATCGTGACCTCCAACGGCGTGATCCACGTCATCGACAAGGTGCTGCTCCCACCTTCCTGAGTCCCCCGATCCAACCATCCTGAAGGGAAACGGTTTGCCTCCGAACGCGGAACCTGCTTCGATCGCTCTCGTGCCGGATGCGGACGTGGTGCGAGACTCGGTCGAGGCTGGGTTCCAGCGGGGGCACCAGACCAGTCTCAAAGTGGTCTACGACCGGTACGGAACGTTGATCTACACGTTGTGCCGCAAGGCGCTCGGGGCAGATGAGGCGGCCGACATCACCCAGGAGGTCTTCCTCGCCGCTTGGACCCGTCGACACCAGTTCGATCCCGATCGGGGAAGTCTCGGGGCATGGCTGGTGGGCATCGCCAAGAACAAGATCGTCGACACCGCGCGCAAGCGGGATCGCCGGAACAGGATGGTGCTTGCGCTCGACGCCGAGCAGGCCAGGTCGCCGAAGTTCGTCGACGCTCTTGCCGATCGGCTGCTGCTCGCGGATGCGCTGGAACGTCTTCCGGAACGAGCTAGGAATGTGCTGGAGTTGGCGTTCTATGAAGAGCTGTCCCAAACAGAGATCGCCGAGCGCTGCGAGATGCCCCTCGGAACCGTGAAGAGCGACATGCGACGGGGCTTGTCGCAGCTGCGTCGGCACCTTGTCGCCTATGAGGATCGGGAAGGTTTGTCCAGATGAACCGCCAACTCGCGAGACATGTGGACGGAAGACGATGAGCGACAACAACACGCCCCTGGAAGGGTTGGACGACGAGATCGCTCGGATGGGCCAAATCGTGCGGTCGGTCGCCACGGAGAACGTGGTCTTCGAGCAACCGCCCGCCGACCTGTGGCAACGGATCGAGAACGCCGTCGCCGAGCGGGACGAGTTGGAGGTTCCGACCCCCTCTCGTGGCGCTCTTGGCCCGCGGGGCCGGCTGATCCCGCGACTCATCGCGACGGCCGCCGCCTTCACCCTTCTCGGTGCCGGCGTCGCCGGCCTTGTCCGGCGAGGTCAGGATGACGAGCAGGTGGTGCGTGAGGTCGCGCTCTCCAACAACGGCCTTGACCCCCGAGGGGTGCACAGCGCCGGCAGCGCGAAGCTGGTCAGGCTCGACGGCGGGGCCTATGCCATCAACCTCGATCTGAGAGGTCTCCCGAAACCGGCTGCGGGCTACTTCGAGTTGTGGGCCATCGACACCCAGGTCAAGGGCATGGTGTCGCTCGGTCCTCTCCATGGAGGTGGGATCTACCGTCTGCCCACCGGCATCAATCCGAGGAGCTTCCCCATCGTCGACATCTCGATCGAGCCGGCCGACGGTATCCCAACCCACAGCGGCACCAGCGTTCTGCGCGGTCGGCTCCTGTGAGGACCGGTCCGGCGACCTACCCGTAGGGCAGGACGACCGGGAGGCAGGCGTGAGCAGGGGAACGATGGGACGCCTCCGAGTCCGCGGTCGGAATCTTGTATCAAATCGCGCGACCGGGGTTCTTCTGGCTGGAGTGCGATGCCGCGGAAGCACCCACCTGTTCGCATGAAGGCCGTCCGGTTCGGTGGCTTGTCGGGTGTCCGATTGAGCGGGTGTCCGATTGAGGAGGTGGCCTGGACATGGCAACCGAATGGATCATGGAGGTCGCCGGACCTCCTGTCGTGCCGAAGGAGCTCGAGGACAGCCCCGACCAGAACGACCCCCTCGTGGTCGTCCCCATGGACCTGGGCGGGCCTCTCCCATGAGCTCGCCCTCGGCTCGCGGGTGGGGCGCCAAT
>JACOTK010000253.1 GCA_016178435.1 Actinomycetota bacterium | reverse complement strand
TGTTTGTATGTTTCATTTGTCACATCCCCCCCCGTCGGATCTTGGGTGCGGATCCAATTCGGCCGGCCTCGGGCAACCCGGTCCCCGTGACGGGCGCGGCGGGCGGTAGACGCCGCGGGCAATCGTCGACCCTTTCACCTCACCGGGCAACCCGCCTCACCTCCGGGGGCGACCCTGGCCGGAAGCGGCACACCCTTCCCACACAGCGACCGCCAGAGCGCTCGATAGCTCGGATAGCTCATCGCCTCGGTGATGTAGCCCGCCCGCTCGAGCTCGGCGTGAAAAGTCGGGAGATTGCGCCACGGGATGCCCATGTCGACGTGGTGGGCGAGGTGCCAACCGGTGTTGTACGGCACCAGCCAAAACCGCGCGAGCCACGACTGGGCGACATTGTGGGTGGTGAGGCGTCGGTCCCGGCTCGCTCCCAGCCCACCATGCTCGCCCAGAGCCCGCAGCCGATTGGCGACCCGCCAGCCGGTGAGCCACGGGCCCAACCAGAGCAGCGGATAGACGAACCACCGGCCGCTCAGCAGCCACATCGCCGCCCAGAGCCCGAGTTGCACGGCAACGATCGGCATGCTGATGTCCCGGCCCGGACCCTTGAGCGTCGCCCGCAGTATGGGCTTGAGATTCTTCCATCCCGAGATGCCCACCGCGTCACGGATGAGGCGACGCCGCAACGCGGACCATGGCCCCGGGTAACCGGAGTAGAAGGCGATGTCGGGCTCGTTCGGCCCGAACTCCTCCTTGTGGTGGGCGAAATGAGATGCCCGGTAGAGGCCGATCGGCACGAACGCCGGGCAGGCGATGAGCCACTTGCCGACCCAGTCGTTGATTCGTCGGTTCGAGAACAGCAACCTGTGGGCCGCCTCGTGCATCAAGATCGCGAGGCGGACGAACACCGGAACCATCAACACGAACGCCGCAACGCAGCCGAGAGGACCCAGCCGCAACCCCCCCGTGATCAGCACGACAACCGAAGCCCACAGCCCCACGATGCTCAAGATGTTGCGGGCGTCAGCGATACGGCGAAGTTCGACGCGAAGCTCACGGACCGCCATGCCATTGACCATCAGTCGGTCGGTGGGAAGAACCTGTGGGAGAAGTCCCGGGTCGAGCATCATCGTCGAGGTCCCCCCGATCGGCGGCACCTCAGACACCACAGCCCCGATGACGACAGCCCGCTTCAACCAAGATCATGACCTCAACGATAGAGGTCGTGATCGCCGGCAACCGGGCGAATCCTCCGAGTGCCCGCCTCAGGGTCCGGGGGGCAAAAAGGCAGCAGGGGACACCTCCACGATTTGGCCGACGCCGGGGATTCCGAAGAACAGGCCCGCGAGAGCCCATGCCGAGGAGTACAGCCTGCCACCGTGGACCACCAGCCCTGTTGGCTGGGTCACCGATGCATACGTGCGCGCACCCCCCGGGGCGACCCGCACGATACGCCCCACCGTGGAGGGATCGAAATCGGGAGGCGGCTCACCCGCCGGAGCATTGTGCAACAACTCCGACACGTAGATGGAGCCATCGGGGCCCACTGCCACGCCGGTGGGGGCGCTGAAGCCACTGATCACGTCGATGACCGCCCCCGTTCGGCCGTTCAGCTTGTAGACCCGTCCCTCGCCGGGCACTTCGCCTGTGAGGGCACTGACATACAACGCACCGTCGTTTCCGTACGCGATGCCGGTGGGCACGGCATCGCACCCGGGTGTCTCGGGGCTGTTGTTCTCGCGCCCCTCGCATGCGCCCGTGTTCACGGTCGGGGGCACGAAGAACGTGCTGATCTCGCCGTTGGGCTTCACGAACAACACGTCGTTGGCACCGCCGTCGGCCACAAGGGCACCACCACCGCGTCGGGCGAGCACATAGAACGGGTTCGAGAGGGCGTCATTGGGCATGCCGGTCTCGGGGTCGAACTGGCGCTGACCGTCGGGGTTGTTCGCCAACTCATAGCCCATTAGATCGGCCATGACCCGTGGGGTTCCACCCCATAACGGGGCGCCGAGGAGAGACGCCGGGGGAAATGCTGCGGGAGGCGGAGGAGGCCCCTCCTCGGGTGGGCCTCCTCCGCCCAGGAGCGCCAGCAACTTCCCACCTGAGACATCGACCCCGGAGATACCGGGAAGACCCGACAGGACCGTCTGCAGCTTGCCGCCGGGAGACACGCGCGTGACCTCCCCGTCGGCACCCTCGGCAACGTAGAACCCGCCGACGCCGACCTGCAGCTCAAGTGGTCCGTTCAGTCCCTCGGCGACCACGCGAACAAGTGGGACCATGGGCACGGTCGGGGCGTCGGCAAGAGCCGAACCGACAAATGCCGGGCTCGACGCGGCTGCCATACATGCCACCACTCCCAGGCGGACCCCGTGCAGTGCCCTTATACCGCGCATGGTTCCCCTCTCCCACCGTTGGTTTTTTGTTGTCTACCAGGGCAGGGACTTGGGTGTCAATGGCACTGCCATCCGGCGACCTCAGGATCGACCCGAGAGCCGGTGGGTCAGGAGTCCTGGGAGAAGATGAGCGCGGCATACCGACCGATGTCGACACAGCCACTCCAGGCCATGTCGTCCTGGGGCCCCCCGTCGGCCAGGGCGTCGAAGCTCGGATGACCGTCGAAGTCCGCGCCGTAGCCGGTCCAGTCACTGTTGAAACGAAGCGTCCAGCGTCCCGACCGGGGCAGGCCGATGCGATAGGAGCCATACGGTCGGTTGGCAAGGTTCACGACGACCACGACATCGTCCCTGGGACCGCCCTCTGCCCATCGGTGATACGCGATGACGTTGTCGTCATCGTTGACGTGGTGCACGTGCACGTGGCTGCCCCGCAGCCCCCTCGTCGTGTCGAACCAGTTCCGTCGCAGACGGATGAGATCCCGGTACATCGCATGGATCCCGGCGAAGGTCTCCAGCTTCGTCCAGTCGATCGGATCCTCGTCGCGGAACCACTGGTCCTCGAGGATCTCCTGACCCTGGAAGATCATCGGGATCCCCGGCGACGTGAACACGATGGCTGCGCCCACCGTCGAACGCTTCCTGGCCCAGAGGCTGCCGGCGTCGCCCGGGGAGATGTCCTCGGGGACGCGGGCCTTGCCGTTGGCCACCTCGTCGTGGGACTCGGTGTAGATCACACGCCGCTCGGCGGCGACCCCGTCACCGCGCGCGATCGCATCGCGCAAGGCCCACATGTTGCGCCCACCGTCGGACCATGGGATCAGAACGCCCCGCACAGGATGGACGAACGCTCCGTCCCACTGCGCGTCGAACCCGGCCCCGCCCTCCGCCACAGGGCTGGTGATGGCCGGGTCGTCACGGAGGTCCTCCGCTATGTGCAACTTCCAGGGTTGGCGGTCGTCGGTGTCACCGGTGATCTGCTGCATGAGCCGCCAACCGTCGGGCAGGTCGTTGAAGGGGTCGCCGATGTTGCCGTAGACGTTTCGGATCCAGGCCGTCGCGTCCCAACGCAGGCCGTCCATGCGGAACTCCTCCAGCCACATCCGGGCGTTGTCGGCAATGAAGTGACGGACCTCCTCGCGCCCGTAGTCCGGACGCGTGTCGCCCCATGGCGTTTGCGAGCGCCCGTCGTTATAGAAGTAGACGCCTCCCTTGCCGCGCTCACTCCAGCCGTCGAACTGCCACAGGTCCAGGTCGGAGGGTCCGAAGTGGTTGTAGACCACATCGAAGAACACGGCCATTCCCATCTCGTGGGCGCGTCGGACCAACTCCTTCAAGGCGTCGGGGCCCCCGTAGGCCGACTCGATCGCGAAGATGCACGAGGGGTTGTAGCCCCACGAGAAGTCGGTGGCGAACTCGGCCGAGGGCATCAGCTCGATGGCATTCACGCCGAGGTCGTGCAGATACTCCAGTCGGTTGGCAACGGCATGAAAGCTGCCCGGCCCGCCGCCGGGGACGTCGTTGAACGTCCCCACGTGCAACTCGTAGATCACCAGCTCGCCCCACCGTGGACTCTCGTACGCTGCTGTGCCCCAATCGAACAACCCGTCGGACACGATCGCATTGCCCGCCGAGCTCGTCACCTCCCGGGCATAGGGATCATTGCGCCACCGTTCGACGTCGTCGGAGCCGATCACGAACCGGTACTCGTCGCCGTCCCCGGCGCCGGCGACGTCGGCCGACCAGTAGCCCGAATCGCCGTCGGACGCGAGCGGGGAGTCCCCCGCTGACCATCCGTTGAAGGAACCGGCGACCCCAACGGCTCGGGCATGTGGGGCCCACACACGGAACGTGGTACCACCCTCATAGGGGATCGAGCCCATGCCTCCCCTCTGCGATGGCATCGTCACGGCGAACACTCGGCCGAGTGTGGACCGCCGAAGGTCCCGACAGCGCTCCGTTCCATCGTCCCCTCTCTACCAGGCTCGTGTTTCAGGCGTATGAAGCTGCTCGCTTCCATGCTCCCGGGACGAGTCGGCATGGTCTGCTCAGTGCACCTCGGCGAGCGAGTCGGGCTCCGGCGTCGGCTCGGCAATCTCATGGTCCGGTCCGTGAACGGCGGCCGCCCCGGTGTAGATGGCGGCGGTCACGGCGACCGCCGCAGCAAGCCACAGGGTTGGGCGCATGCTGTCAACCCACGCTGTCCGTGCCGAGTGGAGGAGCTCGGCGCCCCGGGGACCGAGCCTGCCAGCGACGGACAGGGCTCCCCCGATTCCCC
>JACOTK010000252.1 GCA_016178435.1 Actinomycetota bacterium | reverse complement strand
TCCGGTCAGACCTTGGCGGCCTCGGCGAGGAACTCGTCGTTGGAGGCGAAGGTCTTCATCCCGTCCATGAGACGCTCCAGTGCTGCACTGGGTGAGGCGCCCTCGGAGGACAGGGCGTTGAGCGCACGCCGCACGCGCCAGACCTGCTGGAGCTGCTTGCGGTCGAAGAGCAGCTCCTCGTGGCGCGTCGAGCTCGCGTCGACGTCGATGGCCGGATAGATCCGTCGCTCGGCGAGCCTTCGGTCGAGGCGGAGCTCCATGTTGCCGGTCCCCTTGAACTCCTCGAAGATGACCTCGTCCATCTTGGAGCCCGTCTCGATCAGCGCGGTGGCGAGAATGGTGAGCGAGCCACCCTCCTCGATGTTGCGCGCCGAGCCGAAGAACTTCTTTGGTGGGTACAGAGCGCCCGAGTCGATACCGCCGGACATGATGCGGCCCGTGGCCGGCGCCGCAAGGTTGTAGGCCCGGGCGAGCCGTGTGATGCCGTCCAACACGATGACAACATCCCTGCCGTCCTCGACGAGACGCTTTGCCCGCTCGATGGTCAGCTCGGCGACCGCGGTGTGCTCATCGGCGGGACGATCGAAGGTGGAGGCAATGACCTCGCCGTGGGTGGAACGGCGCATGTCGGTGACCTCCTCGGGACGCTCATCCACCAGGAGCACCATGAGATGCACATCGGGGTTGTTGGCCTCGATCGACTTCACGATCTGCTTCATGATCGTGGTCTTGCCGGCCTTGGGAGGAGACACGATCAACCCCCGCTGGCCCTTGCCGATCGGCGCGATCAGATCGATGATGCGCGCGGTCATGTTCGAGGGATCGCCCGGCGTCTCGAGGCGCAACTTGGCGTCGGGGAACAGCGGCGTAAGGCTCTCGAAACGAGGACGGGACTTCATCTCCTCGGGGTCCCGGCCGTTGACCTGATCGATGCGCAACAGGGCGGGATTCTTCTCGTTGCGGAGCGCAGGACGGCTTGCGCCGACGAGGTAGTCGCCTTTGCGCAACCCGAACTGGCGGGTCTGCTTCACCGAGACGTAGACATCGTCACTGCCGGCGAGGTAACCCTTGGTGCGGACGAAGCCGTAACCGTCATCACGCAGGTCGAGAAGTCCCTCGCAGGCGAGCGGCTCGCCGGACCACTGCTCGTCGGGACGTTGATCGCCTCGTTCGCGATCGGGCCGTTGCTCGCCTCGTTCCGGACGCTGATCGCCTCGTTCCGGACGCTGATCGCCTCGACCTCGGCGTCGGCGTCGGCGGTTGCCGGGCTCGCCGTCGGCGTCGTCATTGCGTGGTCGGTCCTGGCGCGGTCGGTCACCGCCGCCGGGTCCACGGGGGCCGTTCGGGCGCCGGGCCCCTCCGTTGCCGTTGGAAGCTCCCGTGCCCTGGTCCTGGTCGGTCTCGGACGGCTCACCGGCGAGCTCCGCCGGCGTCACGACGACGTCGGTGGCCTCTCCGTCGGTCCCTGATGAGTCGGTCCCTGATGAGTCGGTCCCGGATGAGTCGGCATCGGCCGGGGGTGAGCCGTTCGAGGTGGCATCGCCGTTTGCCCGCGCACTCGAGCCGGTGTCGGCACTCGTGGTGGTGTTCGGATCGGGATCGGTGTCGAGCGTGTCGCGGTGAAAGGTCTCGTGGCCCGAGTTGCCGGCAGGCGCGTCTGTCGGAGGCGCGGCGTCTTCGCTCGACGACTCGGATAGGGCTCGATCGGAGCTGTCCCCGGCCTCTGAGCTCTCCCTGGCCTCGAACACGAGCGTGTCACCGGGTGTTCCGGCGACAGGCGCCGGCTCCTCGAGCTCCGGTGCCCCGACGAGCGGGGTGGACGAGCGGGCGTTCGACGCTCGACGCGCGACCGGCTCGGTCGGCTTGGTCGGCTCCGAGCCGTTGGTCTCCCCGGGAACCGAGATGATGCCTGCGGTCGTCAGGATGAGGTCGACAAGATCGGCCTTGCGCGCCCGGGACGTCGGTGACGCTCCCATTGCCCTCGCGATCAGCTGCAGCTCATCTCGCTCTTTGCGCTCGAGAACCGAACGCTCGAGAACCGAATCACTCATGGGCAATTCCCCTTTGTCTGCATGTGCGCCGCCCTGAGGACATGACGCACGTTTGGCCCCCGGCCACCAGCACAAAATAAGTGGCGTACCGCTGCTTCACTCGCCGATGTTGCCCCTACCGGTTTGGCCGGAAGGGTGGTGGCGAAGAGGACCAAGAGAGAAAAGGACCAAACCTTGTCAAGCTTGAGAAACCAATCAACGGGTACCCTGCGCTCGTCACGGGGTTGCAACCGAAGTGGCAAGTGATGCCCACTCAGCATAGCCCGCGCCGGCGAGAACTCACAACTCTTCGCTCACCCGCAACGTTGCAGGTCGATGTCGCGTCACAGCGGGTTCGACGCAACCGCGAGGCAGGCGAACAACAACGCGCCGATCAGGACAAGCACCATGCCCGCACGGACCAGCTCGACCGACGAGGTCGTCCGATCGGATCCGGGCCCCTCCACCGCCCCGACCATCATCAGTGCCCCTGCCAGTCCGCCGCCTGCCAGGCCGCCCAGGTGACCACCGATCGAGATGCCCGGCACCACGAAGGTGATCAGCAGGTTCACAACCAGCAGGGTGGGCAGCCCCGACTGGCGCAGGTTCGCCCCCCGGGTGTGCAACACGACGAGCGACGCCGCCATCAGCCCGAAGACCGCCCCCGAGGCGCCCCCGGTGAGCGCCAACGGGTCGAGGACCAAGGCGCCGAGCGCACCGCCGAGCAGGCCGGCGACATAGACGAGGGCGAAGCGAAATCGCCCGAGCACGGGCTCGATCTGCGAACCGAGCTGATAGAGGATCGCCATGTTGAACAGCAGGTGCAAAAGCCCGTAGTGGACGAATCCCGACGTGAAGAGCCGCCACCACTCGCCCGCCGCCACGTAGGGCCCGAACAGCGCCAGCCGCTCGGCGAGCGACCCGCCGCCATCGAGCATCCCCGAGCCACTGCCGAGGGAGGGAAGGAACGCCACGACGGCGGCCACGATGATGCCGATCGTGACGAGGGGTCGATAGATCGGAAGGGTGTGAATCGACATGACCGGCGGCGCCGCCTTCACGCAGGCCGGACACTGGAACCCGACGGGTGCGCTGATCATGCACTCGGGACAGATGGGTCGCTCACAACGATTGCACCGCACGCCACAACTTCGTTTGGGGTGGCGGTAACATGCCCACGCCGAGGCTCCCTCGGTTGTCGAGGGCGGTGCCGGTTCGCTCACAGGCGTCCTGTCAGCATCGCCATGAGCTCATGACCGGCCGTCACCGGAAGCTCCGCAACACCCGACTCGGTGTAGATGCCACCGGGACCGGCGGTCGTCGAGTCCACCAGCAGCCACGGCACCGGGTCGGAGGTGTGCGTCTTGAGGGCGAGGGGCGTCGCGTGGTCGGGCAACAGCAACAGGCGCCACGGGCCGAGCGCATCGAGGCCCTCGACCAACGGCCCGAGGATGCGCCGGTCCCAGTTCTCGAGGGCACGCACCTTCTCGGCCACGTTGCCGGCATGACCGGCCTCGTCGGTCGCCTCCACGTGCAGGATGAACAGATCATCGCCGCCGGCCAGGCGGGCGAGCGCCGTGTCCCGCTTTCCCTCGTAGTTCGTGTCGTACCAACCGGTTGCGCCCTCGACGGGGACAACCGCGATACCCGTCAGCGCCCCGAGACCTCGCACGAGGTCGACCGCGCTGCACAGGCTTGCCCGCAGTCCGTAGGCCTCGGCGAAACTCGGCATGATCGGCTGGGGGCCCTGCCCCCAGAGCCACACCTGGTTGGCCTTCAGCCCGAACCGCCTCACGACAGCCCGTGAGGCGTCCATGACCTCTTGGAGGCGACCGGCCGCTGCGCCCGTCGGCCAAACTGCCTGCTTGTCGGACAGATCGTGGGGCGGCACGCAATCGGCATCGGCCCACGTCCCGGGCACGACCAGGATGTGGCGGTACTGCACCCCCGGGTGAAAGGAGATCTCGTCGTTGCCCAGCTCGGCCTGCAACGCCGCGATGACCTCGATGGCCTCCTCGGTGCTCGGGTGGCCACCGGCAAAGTCGACCATCGTGTTGTCATCACCGATGGTGACCAGGTTGCAGCGGTAGGCAATCTGATCGTGACGCAGCAACAGACCCATCGCCGCAGCCTCGATCGGCGCCCGACCGGTGTGGAACCGGGCGGGGTCGTAGCCGAAGATGCTCATGTTGCCGACATCGCTGCCCGGCGGCATGCCTTCGGGAATCACCGCTGCTCGGCCCACCTCGCCACGAGCCGCCAGCGCGGTCAGAGTGGGCAGTTCCGCTGCCTCGAGGGGCGTGCGACCGCCGAGCGCCTCAAGGGGTTCGTCGGCACAACCATCGGGGATGCAGACCACGTATTTCATGTGTCGATCCTACGGGACACCCCGTTGCCCGACATGGTGGGCGCCACCTTCAGAGATCGGTGCTCTGCGCTCGACCTCGTTCGGTCACGGCCCGGCGTCGCTGCTCGACATCATCGGCAAGGTTCCGGCCGCCCGACATCATCCATTCGAGACCGGCCTTGGTCTCGAGGTCCCAAGCCTCGCCGGGGCCGAGCATCGATCCCTCGGCGTAGGTGGCCATGATGCGCTGCACCCCGGCGGCGTTGTTGCCGACGATGTCCGCCGCCAGGGAACGGCAGAAGCCGAGCAGGTCGTCGTGGGCGACCACGTGGTTCACCAGGCCCCATGCATGGGCGGTCTCGGCGTCGATGAAGTTGCCCGTCGCGCTCATCTCGCGTGCTCGACGCACCCCGATCGCCTGTGGGAGCAGCACCGTGAGGCCCCACAGGGGCTGCACCCCCACGCGCGCATGGGTATCGGCGAAACGGGCACGGTCCGATGCGATCAAGAAGTCGCAGGCGAGGGCCAGCTCGAAACCGCCGGTGATGGCCGGACCGTTGACGGCCCCGATCAGCGGCTTGAGCCTGGCGGGCAGCGGACCCTGCCGAGGGCCGGGCATGAGGGAGCCTCCCCCTCCCGAACCGAGCTCCTTGAGGTCGAGGCCGGCACAGAACGCCGGGTCGGTTCCCGTCAGGATCATGACCGTGACGTCGTCTCGGCTCTCGCAGTCGGTGATCGCCTTCGGAAGCGCTCCGAGCAACTCGCCCGAGAGCGCATTGCGGGCTTGCGGACGATTCAAGGTGATGGTGGCGACGCTGTCGGCCACCTCGATGAGCAGAACGTCTTCGGTCATGGCCCTGTCCTAGCAGACCCTTGGGCACGGGCCAACGAGTTTGAGGCAGTGGGTCGTTTCACACCGGAGCCGGCCGGTCGAGATCGCAGGCGGCAGGTTGCGCCATCGATCCAGGACGAGTGCTTCGATCTCCATCACGCTTCGCACGAACGCTCCCGTTCTTCCGTGGGCGAGGGCTCGCCCGACCGAAGATTTCCCGACGCGGAGTACCTCGTGGCCCATCGCGATAGCAGGTGCGAACGTCGGCGGGGGTTGGGTGATACTCCTTGCATCGGCCGCATGGGACCACAGTCGTTCCCTTTCGTTCCGTCGTGCATATCGGCCAGGTCCGGCCGCACCTCAACCCTCTACACCGGTACCGGTATACTGATGACATGGCGTCAGAGACGTACTCACGACACCTCATCCGGATGGCACGCCGGCAGGCCGGCCTGACCCAGACCGAGCTCGCCGAGCGCGCCGGCACCAGCCAGGCGGCGGTTTCGGCCTACGAGTCCGGGCGTCGCTCGCCCTCGGTCGACACGCTGGTGAGGATCCTGGCTGCGACTGGTCTCGAGCTGCGGATGCGCCTCGCCCCGCCCGACTCGCACACCTCCGCCCTCGCTGCGGCGGAGGTGTTGCTGCCTGCCGAGCAGCTCGCCGGCCGGCGCGAGCGTGAACGCGCACGTCTTGCGCGACACCGGACCCGTGCCTGAGCTCGACACCGGCACAATCGTGCGCGTGCTGAACAGGCACGGCGTGCGATACGTCATCATCGGTGGCATCGCCGCCGAGATCCACGACCTTCCGGTACCGGCCACCGTCGGGCACCATCGGGCTACGCCGACCTCGCCGAACACGCTGTTCGCACGTCCACAACGCCCAGGTCGCCGCCGGCCTCCCCCGCTTCCGGCCCCACGACCTGCGCCACACGCACGCCTCGCTGCTCATCGACCTCGACGCCCACCCCAAGGCGATCAGCGAACGCATGGGCCACAGTGAGATCGGCGTGACGATGAACGTCTACGGCCACCTCTTCCAAGACAAGCAAGAGAAGCTCACCAACGACCTCGACGCCCTCGTCGAACGGACCCGCCGGCCAGGCCGGCCAGAACCTTCGACGGTGGCGATCACGCGCTCGAAATAGCGAAGGACGCAATGTTGTGCGCGCCGGCACCCACCGAGGACCTCGGCCGCAGCCCGGTCGAGCCCGCGTCAGGGCGAACGGCGTCCAGCAGGCTCGGCGAAAGCATCGAGCGCAGCAAGCACCTGGACGGCGGCATATCGCCGGTTGCGGAGGCCACCGG
>JACOTK010000115.1 GCA_016178435.1 Actinomycetota bacterium | reverse complement strand
GTCGCTGCGGCAGCGTCGAGAACGTGCAACAGCATCGCCCGCCCGCACAGGAGGTGCAGCGGCTTGGGGCGCTCCGATCGCATGCGGGTTCCCACGCCGGCGGCCAGGATCACCGAGGTCAAGGTTCGTTCGGCCATCAGATTCACCATGGATCTCTCGTTGTCTGGCTGGCGGGGCAGGGCTCGAACCTGCGACCTCCTGATCCAAAATCAGGCGTTCTGCCAGCTGAACTACCCGCCAACAACCCGGTCATGCTAGCCCCAGTTGCGTTCATCACCGATTCTCCCGGTAACCTCAAGACCCTCATGGGTTCCCTGATCAAAAAACGCCGGAAGAGAATGCGCAAGAAGAAGCACAAGAAGATGCTGAAGCGCACCCGCTTCCAGCGACGCGCCAAGAAGAAGTAGCGACTGCTCAAATCGATCGACCCCGTATCGATCGGGAGCGTATCGACCGAGAGCGATCGACAGGTGTCGAACCGACCGTCCCTCAGGGGCGGTCGGTTCGCGTCACCACGAGGCCGACCCCCTCGAAGGCGCCCTCCACGAACCATGTCGAGCCGCTCCCGGCAAGGATCGGCGTGCAGCCGGTGAGCTCGCCCAGGCGATCACGCCACGGCGCCAGACGGGGTTCCACGGCGAGGGCCGCGGGTTCCAGGTCGTTGGGTCCCCGGCCGCTCGGGCCTCCGAGCTCATCCCACATGCGGTAGACCGCAACGGTGGAGACGCCGAAGGGTGGCGTCAACAACGTGAAGATCCGCTCGACGGGCGCCAGGGGGTGGACCAGCTCGCCGAGTCCACGCACCCGGGCGCGCCCCCCGACCATGCAGAAGGGGACGTCTGCGCCCAGGCGAGCCCCGAGCGCGAGGTCGTCACAGCCGGCCCAGCGCAACACGGCGGCGGCGTCGGCCGAGCCGCCGCCCAGACCCGCTCCCGCAGGAATGCGCTTCAACAGGCGGACATGAGCCTCCCGCCCCACCGCAGCGAGTGCCCGGCGCACCAGGTTGTCGTCACCGTCGGTGACGCTCAGTCCGGTCGCACCCACGACATCGAGGTCATCTCCCGTCGAGAACGTCAGCTCGTCACATAGGTCGAGGGTGACCATCTCGGCGTCGATCTCGTGGAATCCATCGGGACGCACCCCGCTGATCCGCAACGAGAGCGTCAACTTGGCCAGGGCTCGCACCGTCACCGGTGCCGGGCTCATCGAATCATCGCGCATGCTGCCAGCCTGCCCCATTCGAGGACATCCAGCTCCTCGGCGCGGGCCTCCGGACGAACACCGGCGGCTTCGAACGCCTCGGGACCCACCAGGCCTGCAAGCGAGCGCCGCAACATCTTGCGTCGCTGGGCAAAGCCGGCTCGCACCAACCGGAACAGCCAGGACGCGTCAACCTCGGCCGGATCGACCGCGGGGCGGGCACGACGTTCGATGGCAACCAACGACGACTCGACCTTGGGTTGTGGCAAGAAGACCGCAGCCGGCACTCGGCCCACCAGCGATGCTCGCGCCCAGTAGGCGATCTTGACGGACAGCGCGCCGTAGGCCGGGCTTCCCACGCCGGCCGCCATGCGCTCACCGACCTCGCGTTGGACCATGACCAACATGCGTGAGATGGCGGGAACCTCGTCGAGAAGGTCCGCCACGACCATGGTTGCCACGTTGTAAGGCAGGTTGGCCACCAGCACCCACGGGGGATCGAGCAACAGCGCCTTCCAGTCGAGATCGAGCGCGTCCCCGTGCACGAGCCTCGCCCCCCGGGGGACGACGACCTCCTCCAGCACGGGAATCAGGTAACGGTCGAGCTCGACGGCGAGCACGTCGGCACCGGTCTCGAGAAGCGCAAGCGTCAGGGACCCGACCCCCGCCCCGATCTCCACCACCTGGTCTCCAGGGCCCACCTCGGCGAGCCGGGCGATGCGTCGCACGGTGTTGGGATCGATCACGAAGTTCTGACCGAGGGCACGGCTGGGGCGCAGGCCGTGGCGCTCCAACAGCTCGGCCACCTGCCCGGCCGAGAGGGTCACCACGCGAGGTGAACGGAGACGATCCCGGCGCCGAGGGGGGCGATGGAGGCGAAATCGTCACGAAAGAGGTCGACGACCAGGTTGGACGCAAAGGGGCCCCGGTCACCGACAACGCAGGTCAAGGAGGCTCCGGTCGTGGCCACGGTAACCGTCACCACCGTCCCGAAGGGAAGGGTGCGGTGGGCACACACCCCCGCGTGCGCACCCTCGAGCTCGTACCAGGAGGCCAGGCCGTCCTGCGAGGTCGCAGGCGGCGGCGGAGGCGGGGGTTGGGTCGTGGTGGTGGTGGTCACGATCGCCACCGCTGCGGGGCGCGGTTGCGGCCTGGGAACAGGGCCCGTCGTGGCGGGCGGCGGTGGGGCGGGGGCGGGGGTCGTCGTCGTTGTGGAGGTGGCTGCGACCTCGGCGAGCCGGTCGGCCCACATGTCCTGCAGCGACCGGATGCCGCCACGACCGGTGCCGTCGGCGATCAGCGCCGTGGGAACCTGGCTCGTCGCCGAATGGGCGAAGACCAGCGGCAGGGTCAGCACTGATGCGAACAGCGCAACGATGAATCCGGCGCGACGACGCGCTTCGAAGTTTGACGACAGGATTCCGCCCTCCGTCCCTTTTCCGACCGGCTCAACCTAGGTGCTTCGTAACGCATTCGCAATCTTGGCTTCGGTCGGCGCCGCCCCGAGCCGGATCGATCCGGCTCGGGCTCGCGACACGATCGGGGCAGAGGCCTCTTGCCTCTGCGGACGAGCAGTAGATTGGCCGCTGTGCCCAGGCCCTTCTACATCACCACGCCGATCTATTACGTCAACGACGCTCCGCACATCGGTCACGCGTACACGACGGTGACCGCCGATGCGCTCGCCCGCTGGCACCGACTGCTGGGTGACGACGTCCTCTTCCTGACCGGCACCGATGAGCACGGCCTCAAGGTCGCCCGCACAGCCGAGGCAAACGGCCTCACCCCACAGGAGCAGGCCGACCGGACCAGCGCGCGATTTGCCGAGGCGTGGCAGGAGCTCGACATCTCGTACGACGACTTCATTCGCACCACCGAGCCTCGCCATCACCGGGCCGTGCAGGCATTGCTGCAACGGGCCCACGACAACGGTTATGTCGAGCAGGGAACCTACAGCGGCCTGTACTGCGTTGCCTGTGAGGCGTACTACAACGAAGCCGACCTCAACGACGGAAACTGCCCCATCCATGGCCGCCCCGTCGAGCTCTTCGAAGAGGACAACTACTTCTTCAAGCTCAGCCATTTCACCCAACCACTCCTCGACTGGCTTGGCGAGCACCCCGACGCCATCCAGCCGGAGTCGAAGCGCAACGAGGCGATCGGGCTGATACGCCAGGGACTCGAGGATGTGTCGATCACCCGTACGTCACTGACCTGGGGTGTGCCGGTGCCGTGGGACCGCGACCACGTCTTCTACGTCTGGTACGACGCGCTCATCAACTACGCCACGGCCGCCGGCTACGGCAGCGACCCCGAGGGTTTCGACAAGTGGTGGCCACGGGTGCATCACCTCATCGGCAAGGACATCCTGCGGTTCCACTGCGTGTACTGGCCGGCGATGCTGATGGCAGCCGGTGAGCTCCCACCTCACCGGGTGTACGTGCACGGCTTCCTCATGGTCGGCGGCGAGAAGATGAGCAAGACCGGCCTCAACCAGATCGCGCCCACCGATCTGGTTCGTGACTTCGGCGTGGACGGCTTTCGCCACCACTTCCTGCGTGACGTGCACTTCGGCCCCGACGGTGACTTCTCGTACGAGGGCATGATCGCCCGCTACAACGCCGATCTCGCCAACAACCTGGGCAACCTGCTCAGTCGGGTCGCGACCATCGTGACCAGGCGCTGCGGCGGCATCGGCCCCGCTCCCGCTGCCGAGAGCCCACTCGCCGACCTCGCCCGCACGGCGTTCCAGGCCGCCGCCGAGGCTTGGGAGGCAGTGCAGCCGTCGGAGGCCCTGGAGGCAACGTGGCGCCTCATCCGTGACACGAACGCCTACCTCGAGACCAATGAGCCGTGGAAGCTCGAACCGGGCCCTGCGCTCGATGCGATCATGGGTGACGCGCTGGAGGTGCTGCGCATCGTCGCCGTGCTCGCGACCCCGGCGATGCCGGCCACGTGCGCCGAGCTCTGGCGCCGGATCGGCATGCCCGGCAACCCCGACGAGCAGCGTCTTCCGGGGGCTGCGGCCTGGGGCGGCTACCCGGGTGGGCTCGCCGTCGAGAAGGGCCAACCGCTCTTTCCCCGCATGGCGAGCCCCGAGACCAAGACCTCCGGCTGATCGGGCGACGCGACGAGCCATGTGGACCGACGCGCACTGCCACATCCCCTACAACGGAGTCGATGAAGCGGTCATCGCCCACGCAGCAGACGCCGGCGTGACCCGACTCATCTCCGTGGGCACCGACCTTGCCCAGTCGATCGCCGCGATCGAGGTTGCCGATCGCCATGCCGGCGTGTGGGCAACGGCAGGGGTCCACCCCCATGACGCGAGTGGCGGCATCGAGGGCATCGAGGCGCTGCTGTCCCATCCTCGGGTTGTCGGTGTCGGCGAGTGCGGGCTCGACTACCACTACGAGCACTCCCCTCGCGAGGCGCAGCGGGAGGTCTTCGCCGCCCAGATCGCACTCGCCCACAGGCACGGGCTGGCACTCGTGATCCACACACGGGAGGCATGGGACGACACCTTCGCCCTGCTCGAGGCCGAGACGATGCCGGAGCGGACGGTCTTTCACTGCTTCACCGGTGGCCCCGCCGAGGCCCGACGTGCTCTCGACATCGGAGCGATGCTGAGCTTCAGTGGCATCGTCACCTTCAAGGGCGCCGCCGACGTGCGTGAAGCGGCGGCGCTGTGTCCGCTCGATCGCTTCACCGTCGAGACCGACGCCCCCTATCTTGCGCCCGTTCCCCATCGCGGACGCACCAACACTCCCGCATGGGTTCCCTTCGTAGGCGAAGCCGTGGCCGGGGCGATGGGTCTCGCCGTGCAGGTCGTCGAGGAGGCATCCACCGCGAACGCCGCTCGGCTCTTCGATCTGACGTAGGACCGTGACAACACGGCCTTCTGCCGCGAGACTGGGCACATGCCTCGAGCGATTTGGAACGGTTCGATCAGTTTCGGGTTGGTCAACATCCCGGTGAAGCTCTTCACCGCGGTGTCGAAGAAGAACGTGCAGTTCCATCAGATCGATGCGCGCACCGGCGCCCGCATCCGCCAACAAAGAGTCTCCTCGGCCGATGGGGTCGAGGTCCCATTCGATCAGATCGTCAAGGGCTATGAGCTGCACCCCGGCCAGTACGTCGTCATCGCACCCGCCGAGCTGGACGCACTCGACCCGGAGGCGACCCACACCATCGATCTCGATGCCTTCGTCGATCTCGTCGACATCGACCCGATCTTCTTCGATTCCCCCTACTACCTTGCTCCCCTCGAGATCGGTCGCAAGCCTTATGCACTTCTCGTCAGGGCCATGGAGGAGGAGCAGAAGGTCGGCATCGCCCGTTTCGTGCTCCGCACCAAGCAGTACCTTGCCGCCCTGCGCGCCAAGAACGGGGTTCTCGTCATCTCGACCATGGT
>JACOTK010000328.1 GCA_016178435.1 Actinomycetota bacterium | reverse complement strand
TCGCGGTGACCTGGCCGTTGGCCAGGGCATTTCGCCAAGCCGCCTGGCGTGCCAACGCCCTGCCTGCATCGGTCAAGGTGGGTTGCACCAACGGTGCCGACACGGCGCCTCGGTAACGGGCGAGCGCCTTGTCGAGCACGTCGTAGAGGACCCGGTCCTCGGCCAGGTTCGCCTGATGCACGTAGTGGGGACGAACATCGTTGGTCAGCATGTGGCCGAGCATGATGGCGGCCTCGCGATCGACGTACTGGTCCCAGGTGATGGGCTCCGTGAGACAGGTGGTCACGGGGCTGGGCACACACCCCTCGCCGTACAGGTAGTTGTACTCGTCGAGCTGTTCCGCTTGAGTTGCCGTGTTGTAGTAGATGTTCGTCGGATGGCGAGGGACCGTCAGGGCCCTGCCCAAGGGCTGCTGTTCCGGAGTCCTCGAGTTGTCCGACGCGATCCAGGCGACCTTGGTCTTGTCGAGAGCTGCAGGCATGGCCGGATTCGCCAACCCGGAGTGCTCACCGGTCACGAGCTCGTTGGCCGTGAACGTGATCTTCTTCTTCTTCTTGGCCCAATCCCGATTGTTCTTGATCTCCGCCTCGGTCTCGGACTGGGTCGCGTTGTCGAGATTGGGATGGCTGAAGGTGTGATTCAGCCAGCGAAACTCACCCCTATTGGCCAACAGCACCTGGGCGAGTGGGTCCGAGCCGTTGGTGGCCACGAACTCGTCACTGCCTGCCCCGTTGAAGGTCAGGTCGAGCTTCAGGCCGTTCGCTTGTTGCCAGCTCCGCAGGAACTCGGCATCTTGGTCATTCATCCGAATGAGCGGGTTCGTCAACCCGTCGTCCTCATAGGTCGTGTTGTCCTCGCTGTCCCAACGGTCGTCGGGCAGGAACACGTCGTCGACGTGAACGCTGAGATTGTTGCGGGAGAACCCGAGGTAGACCCCTCGGGTCACCCAACGCAACATGCCGTGCAACAACAAGCGGCTGTGCATGGTCCAGGGATTGGTGTCGACCGTGACCACCATCTCCTCACGGCCGTCGGCTCGCCGATAGGCGCCCACAAGTGGCTCGCCCGTCGGGGCAGCGACCAGCAGATTCTCGAACGTCTCGCCGTCCCCCGGGGCGGGCGTGGCCAGGTACCCCCAGGAAGGATCGATCGGCACCGGACCGACCAGGTACGGAAAGACCGCCCCACCCGCATCGGTCAGCGTCGCCGTCATCCCGCCGAGATCTCCCGAGAAGCTCGGAGTGGCCAGCCCGATCGCAGGTGTCGGATAGGCGTAGGCGTCAACCTGGCGGACGCCGAAGGTCCGCTCGAACGCCGCCGGGGCGCCAAGCTCGTCGGGGGTCACCGCGGAGATGCAGCCACCGCTCCCACAGGTGATGAGGTCGGGACTCGCCAACACGACTGCCTGGTAGCGGGCATGATCGGGACCCGTCACAAGTTGCTCAAAGGTGATGGGAGGCGCCTCCGTTGCCACCACCACATCGAAGGGCACGCCCTCGCCGGTCAGCTGCGCCTTCCAGGCTGCAATCGCCGGCTCGGTCCCATCGGCAGAGACGAGGAGCACCCGCAGATCAAGGGTGGGCACAGCAGCGTCGGCGCGGCGGGGAACAGCCACCATGAGCGCAGCCGCCATGGCGGAGAGGAGTATCAGCCTCAGGAGCAACGACATTCGATGGATGGACGGCGGTGCAGCGCTTCGATTCACGGCTTGACTCCCATTGAGTGTTGACACGACCTGCGTGTTGGCACCGACCCGAAGCTCGGAACGGCGCCGGAACAGTGGCCCTGGTTCGACGCCGAGACTACATGCAGTGACGACTCGACACCTCCCCAGGGGATTGAGACGGGAACCGCGTCGAGTCGCGTAGTCTGGACCCAGGCGAGTTGGACCGACTGTTCACGCCTGAACGTCACCCACGTACCGAAAGGGGCATCGATGGGCGCTTCCAGTATGGGTTACCACGAGGACGAGGCAGCTCTTCCCGCGACGGTCAAGGACCGGCATCGAGCGATCGTCTCGATCATGGAGGAGCTGGAGGCGATGGACTGGTATGACCAGCGTGTTGCCGCCACCGGTGATCCGGCGTTGGCCGAGGTATTGGCCCACAACCGCGACGAGGAAAAGGAACACATGGCCATGACCCTGGAATGGCTCCGGCGAAATGATCCGACCCTTGACACGATGCTGCGGCGTTATCTCTTCACGGATCAACCGATCACGGCCATCGAAGGGGAGCCCGAACGGTAGTGGCGCCCCCCGACGTCAATGCCTCAACGCACCCTCCGGTGGCCGACGGTGCGTTCACCTCAGACCCCTCTCGTACTCTCGATCGTGCCGACCGCTTTGTCCGGGTCATGGACAACGCTGTGGTCGTGGTCACCGCGGCTGATGACTCGGAATGCTCGGGGTGCCTGGTCGGTTTCGCCACGCAGGTCAGCATCAGGCCCTGGCGGATCATGGCCGCCCTCTCGAAGGACAACCACACCTTCTCGGTGGCACAACGCGCCGAGCACCTGGTGTTGCACCTGCTCACCGACCGGGACCGACCCTTGGCAAGACTGTTCGGTGAGCTCTCCGGTGACGACATCGACAAGCTCGCCCTCGTCCCGTGCAGGGAGGGCCCCGGGCACACGGTCATGGTCCGAGGGCTCTCGGGGTTGATCACCCGCGTCGTCGACCGCGTCGATTTCGGTGACCACGTCGGACACGTGCTCGAGCCTGTCGGATGGTTTGGGCCCGATCCCGGTGATCGACGCTCCATGACGATGAACGATGTTGCCGACTTCGAGCCCGGCCACCCACGGAACTGACATGCAATCCGGTTGAACCGGAAGCCTGCCGGAAGGGTTGAGGGAACCGCTACTTGATGAGCGGGTCCCGAGGAAGACCGAGGATGCGCTCGCCGATCTGGGAGCGCTTGATCTCCGAGGTGCC
>JACOTK010000327.1 GCA_016178435.1 Actinomycetota bacterium | reverse complement strand
TCCTTCCACCACCTGGAGGTGGCAATGGAGGGAAGGCGACGTTCGACCTCACGAGCCAGCGCCAACGCGGCGCGACGGACCTGCGTGAAATCCCACTCCGGCTCGATTCGTACATTGACATGGATGCCACGCGACCCGGAGGTCTTCGGAAATCCGATGAGGCCACCGTGTTCGACAAGCACTTCACGACTCATCAGAGCAACCCGGCGAACGGCGTCGAAGGCGACGCCCGGCTGCGGGTCAAGGTCGATGCGCAGTTCATCAGGATGGTCGAGGTCCGAACGTCTGACGGCCCAGGGGTTGAGATCGAGGCAACCCAGGTTCGCTGCCCAGGCCAGATCGGCGACATGCGTCGGGCACAACTCGTCGGCGGTCCGACCACTCGGAAAACGGACCTGGACCGTCTCGATCCACGGCGGACGCTTCTCAGGCGCCCGCTTCTGGAAGAAGAAGTCACCCTCGGCTCCGTGCGGATAGCGCTTGAGCACCGTGGGTCGCTCGAAGACACCCCGCAAGGCGCCTTCACCGACAGCCAGGTAGTAGTGCACAAGGTCGAGCTTGGTCTCGCCGCGAGCCGTAAAGAACACCTTCGACGGGTTCGTCACCCGAACCTTCCTGCCGTCCGCGTCCACCTCCACCGCCGCCTCAGCCATTGGTGGTCAGGGGCGCGGTGCCGTTGCCGGCCCGGTTCCCCATTCCCCTTTCAATCCGTGCGTGCGGTATTCCCGCACACGGCTTACCGACGGTCTTCCGGTCATGGAACCAGCCTTCGGGTAGCAGATGGTGCGGTTCGAGCTGCTGGGTAACCCAACGCAAAAAGACCTGCTCATGACCGATTCGGACAATCCCCGTGGCCATCAAGTCTCGACGCTACCACCGGGGACGACCGACAGGCCCTCCGCCGCGGCAGCAGAAGCGAGACGGCGGTCCCACGTCGCGAGGACAAGCTCACTGTCTCGTAGCGCCAGCGCGGTCGCCAGGTGAATGGCGTCGGCGCCGCTCAAGAGATGTGCTCCGGCGAGATCGGCCGCGCTACCGGCAACTTCAGGCGTAAGCTCAAAGAAGTCGATCTCTGCCTCGAATCGCCGCCACTCCCGCAGGGCGCTGATCAGTGACGCATCCGTGATCCGACCTCCACGGCCGGCAGCAGCCAGAGCGGCACTGACCTCTGGGACGACCAGCCGACTCGCCGCGGCGGGGGACGGATTGTTCCACAAGCGCTCCGCTTGCTCGCTCCCGGCCTCGTCGACCAACAGCTTCACAAAGGCGCTGCTATCCCAAAACGCGAGTGTCACGTTCGGCCCGCATCTCGGTCACGAGGTCCGCAACCGGCCCCGTCGCCTTCACCCGCCGGCCCTTCGACGCACGCGTCTTTGGCCGCGTGGCACGGGTTAGCACGCCCTCGCGCTCAAGCTTGTCGAGCAGCTCCTCGTGGTCTGCCGGCACAAGCCGCGCCACAGGCACGCCTCGCTCCGTGACGACCACGTGCTCGCCGCTTCGGGCCCGATCGACGTACGACTTGAGGTTTGCTCGCAGCTCGCTGATTGCGACATCCACATCCGTAGTGTACCAGTGGAGCCAGCGAGTTGTACAACTAAACGTTCCAGGGACTCAGGTCATATCGGTAGACGTCGGTGAGTCCACCATTTTCCGGTGGCCTCTTGTTCGTCAAGGTGAGTGCTCAGGTCGTCCGCGAATGCGCCGATTTCATAAGCATGATCACCGGCCACGCGATGGACGACCTGTTGGCCGTGGTCGGCCGGGAACGCCAGGTTCTGGAGCGCCTCCTGTACCGACTCATCCAGACCGCAAGCCTGTTGACCGGTGACGAGACACGATTTCTTCATTGGCTCGCCCTCGACCTCGAACGGGTGGCCGAGCACCTGCGTGAGATCGACCTTCAGCGCAGCATCATCGCTGTCGGTGTTCAGGACCTCAACCCCGATGCACACGGCCTCCCCCTGCCGGACACCATGACCCTGATCGCCTCGAATGCCCCGACCCCGTATCGATTCCTCCTGGACGACCACCAGGAGGCCATGCGAACACTCGTCGGTGAGATCGGCACGAACGTGGCCCTTATTCGCGATCTCGTCCGAGAACAACTTGCATCGATCGCGTCCCATGCAACCCCGCGAGGCCCACGCCAGGCGGGAGATGATCACCACGACAGGCCGGCCCAGATGGATGCCCTGGACCGGGAGATTCTCAACTCCGGATACGGAGCAGTCCTGAACGCCTGCGATCGACTTCAACTACCGGAACTCGTCCGATTCCTCGATTGCTGACCGGCAATACCTACGCGGACACTGCGGCTTTCTGCACGCTGATGCGGTCCCGCCAATCACTGGATTCACCCAGCGCGCCGGCAAATCGGGCACGGCGATCGGCAGCGACGCCCCCACCGTCGTCGGAAGCCGGCTCGTCGTACTGAGCGCTGATTCCCTGACGCAACATCTCCAGGGCCTCCGAGCGCATCTGTGACACGCGTGATGCCGTCACGCCGAGGAATCGGGCCAGATCGTGCGATGTGCGGCCCTCGAGGAAGTAACCGATCACCACCAGGCGGTGGCGCTCGGGCAACAGGGCGATGGCGTCCCGGAGGTACGCGTGCAGCTCGCGACGCTCCAACTCCTCACTGGGCTCGAGATTGGCGCTGTCCATAAGCGTCTCGCCCAGGGTCATCGTCTCATCTTCCTCCGACGACATGTGATCGAGTGCCAGAACGACCGAACGGCTGATCTTGCCCTGCAGTCGAGTCAACTGTTCGGTGGTCGTCTCCATCGCCTCGGCCATCTCCTCCAGGGTGGGGGGGCGACCAATCTCATTGGCGAGACGCTGTGACGTCTGTTCGAAGGAACGGGCCATCGTGCGAAGTGAGCGCGGAGCCCAGTCCGCTGCGCGAACGGCGTCGAGGATCGCTCCCCTGATGCGCTGTGCCGCGAAACGTTGGAACGGCACCCCTCGATCAAGGTCATATCGTTGGGCGGCCTCCACGAGGCCGAGCGCGCCGGCACGGTTCAGTTCCTCACGATCCACGTGCCGCGGGAAATGCACAGCCACCTGAAACACGATGTGTCGCACCAGTGGTTCGAACTCCTCGATAGCTGCCTGCCGGTCGAAGGTTTCCACGATCTCCATGCCATTTCCCCCTGCCCGTTTCGCTCGTACACCACTTGCCAATATGGGTAACGGCATTTTCGGTGGAGAACTTGAGCAAAAACTTTCGAGCTCTATCCCACCACCTCGTTGGTGCCCGTGAAGACCGCTGCCTTGACCCCTCGGCGGGCCAGTTCACCAAGAAATGACGTCGTGTCAACGAGACTCGCCATCCCCTTTGCTCCGCCGTCGTGCAACCGGCCCTCGCCGGCCCACACTGCCGTGACCGCGGCGACCACCCCTGCTGCAACCACGGGGCGGTCGATCACGCCGAACACGGTGGTCTCCCGCCTTCCGTCCCGCAGGCCCCTCACCTCGACGCGCAAGGCTCCGAGCCTGTCCCGGTTCTCGAGAGACAGGGGCAGGAACGACCGCGACATCCAGCGTTCCCGCCGGGTCGAGGCGAGTCGAGCAGTGACCCTGGTGATGTCGTCAAAGGCCGGTTGGAGAAGCCGTGCCTCAGGGAGATCTGCTCGATAGCAGTCCCGAGCGCCGATCGGATCGGGGAACCAGCACAACTCCCTTCCGGATCCCGGCTGACATCTGACCCACGATCCGTCGATCCAATCGGTTGCATCACGACGCATCGCTCTCCTCCGCTGTCGCGCACATGCCCGACCGCCGGTACCCACATGGGCAATGTGCACTTCGTCAACCGCGTCGAACGTTCTGGCTCCATGCGCCGCCAGGACACAGGAGAGGCCCGGGGAAAATCCGGCCCCCACCGCCAGAACCAGGCCTTCGTGACGGAAAGCCTCGTCCATCGCCAAGAGGGATTGCACCTCCTCCGGATCATCGGAAAGGGAAACGACGTGTGCGCCTGCTTCGCGCGCCTCGGCGGCGGCCGCTCGATGAGACCCGACGTCGGTGGCAACGACCATCACGTCGGCGCCCAGATCTGCCCAGGCTCGAGGTGCAGCGCACTCGATCCGCACATTGGATGCCAGGGATTCGGCCACCAGCCTTGCCCGATCGGCGTTGCGGTCGACGACGGTCACGCTCTCCACACCTTCGGTCGACACCAGCTGGCGGGCGACCCGGGAACCGGTGGCCCCCACTCCGAGGACGGCGATGTGCACGAACAGCTGCTATCGAAAATCGGGTGCGGTGAGTTCGCGCCAGCCACCGGATCTTGGCGGAACACCTCCCGAACCTCGAAGTCGGAGCACGCCGGCTATCACCGCGGTCACGCCAAGGGCCAGGACTGCACGTCGAAGGGCTCTCACGGTGGGGCTAGCTGGAATCGAACCAGCGACCTCATCCTT
>JACOTK010000244.1 GCA_016178435.1 Actinomycetota bacterium | reverse complement strand
GGCCACGTCGGCTGCCCCTGCGACGGCCACATCGGCTGCCAGGTCGGCCGGGATCTCCGGCGCAAGCACACCCACGCACACGCGCACGGCTTCCCCGGGCGGCAGGGTCCCGGGCGGCAGGGTCCCGGGCGGCAGGGTCCCGGGCGGCATGGTCCCGGGCGGCATGGTCCCGGGCGGCAGCGTCAGGAGCCGCAGTCGATCCTGCAGTCGGTGAGCCTCGACAAGCTCAACGCGAGCCGTGGGTGCATAGTGTGCCGCCAACATGCCCGGCGCTCGCGCGGGGCCTTCGGCCGTGGCGATGACTGCACGACCGATGACCCCTTCGATGGTCTCGATCGAGACGCCGCCTTGACGCAACAGCATCGGCGCCTCACCGGTGAGGTCGACGATGGTCGACTCCACACCGACCGCACACGGTCCCCCGTCGAGCACGAGATCGACATCGTCGCCCAGATCGGCCACGACGTGCGCGGCGGTGGTGGGGCTCACCCGGCCGAATCGGTTTGCCGAGGGCGCTGCCACTCCCCCGCCGAATGCCCGCAACAGCTCGAGCGCAACCGGATGGCTCGGCACACGCAGTCCGACCGAGTCACGACCCCCGGTGACGACGTCGGACACGGCGGAGGAGCGCCACAGCACCAGGGTGAGTGGACCGGGCCAGCATGCGGCAGCCAGCAGGCGGGCATCCGATGGGATCTCCCGAGCCCAGGCATCGAGTTGGTCGGCATCGCCGAGATGCACGATGAGCGGATGGTCGGTCGGACGGCCCTTGACGGCAAAGATCCGTCGAACCGCCTCGTCGTTCGACGCGTCGGCACCGAGCCCGTAGACCGTCTCGGTCGGAAAGGCCACCAGTCCTCCGGCACGCAGCACACCCACGGCTCCGGCAATCGCCGAGGAGGCCGAGCTTTCCGTCGACGACTCCTTCAACGCGAGGATGACGGCAACGGAGCCCGGGATTGCGCTGCTGCCTCTTCTCGATACTCGACGAGTGCCCCGACCAGATCGGGGTCGCCGGTGGCGAGGATTCGGACGGCGAGGAGCGCGGCATTTCGGGCGTTGCCCACACCCACCGTGGCCACCGGCACACCCGCAGGCATCTGCACGATGGAGAGCAGCGAATCGAGGCCGTCCAGGTGGGCCAGGGGGATGGGCACGCCGATCACGGGGAGGTGGGTCGCGGCCGCCAACATACCGGGAAGGTGCGCCGCGCCGCCCGCGCCGGCGATGATCACCTTCAGGCCCCGCTCAGCGGCTGCCTGGGCGTATCCGAGCATGTCGATGGGGGTGCGATGGGCCGACACCACGCGAACCTCGTGCTCGACCTCGAACGCATCGAGGAGGTCAGCGGCGAGCTGCATGATCGGGAGATCGGATGCCGAGCCCATCACGACACCGACGATGGGTGTCGGCTCCGGTCCTTCCTGTCGATTTCGTCGGATCACACCGGCTCCCTTTCTCGAGTGCCCATCAACAAGCCGGCGGCTCGACGGGCGCGTTCCCGGGCGTCATCCAGGTCATCGCCGACCACCGTGACGTGGCCAAGCTTGCGTCCGGGCCGGGCCTGCTTGCCGTACAGGTGCACATGTGCCCCGGGCACCTCCAGCGCCGCGCCAAGCGCAGCCTGAGGGTCGAGGCCGTCCGCAGCGCCCAGCACGTTCGCCATCGCCACCGCCGTTCCGACGAGCCCGGGCTCACCCAGAGGAAGGTCGAGCACCGCCCGCAGGTGGTTCTCGAACTGTGAGGTCACACAACCCTCGATCGTGTGATGGCCGGAGTTGTGCGGACGCGCCGCCAACTCGTTCACGACCAAACCGTCCGCGGTGACGAACAGCTCGACCGCCAACACCCCCACCAGGTCCATCGACTCGGCCACCCGACGTCCCATCGCCTTGGCCTGCGCCTCCAGAAGTGCGCTCAGGGGCGCCGGTGTGAACACCTCGTGACAGATGCCGTCACGCTGCACGGTCTCGACCACCGGGTAGACCACGCACTCGCCCGATGGACGACGAGCGACCATCACCGCCAACTCCCGCTCGATCGGCACCCACGCCTCGACCAGCAGTGCACGCCCGGCAAGCTCGACCAGCAGCTGCTCGGCCTCGACTGCGTCGCTGACCACGAAGACTCCACGCCCGTCGTAGCCACCGTTCGCGAGCTTCACCACCAGCGGCCAGCCGTGACGGTCCCCGAAGGCCACGACGTCATCGGCCCCCTCTACGGCATCGGTGTACGCAGGAACGGGCAAACCCTCTTTGACCATGACCTCACGCTGTCGACGCTTGTCGAAGACCGTCGTCGCCACCGCCGCGCCCGGCCGCAGGATGTGGCCGGCAGACTCCAGATCGCGCAGGTGGGCAGGGTCGATCAACTCGTGCTCGAAGGTGAGCACGTCACAGGACGCGGCAAAGTGCCGCAGAGCGTCGAGCGACCTCGCCGAGCCGGTCTCGACATCCGCCGCGACCAGCGCTGCAGCGTCCTCGGGAGTCTCCGCAAGGAGGCGAACGGTGAGACCCAACGCGATGCCGGCCTGGTAGGTCATGCGCGCGAGTTGTCCCGCGCCCACAATGCCGACGCAGTCGCCCCCGGTCGATCTTCGAGCGATTGCCACGGCTGCATGCTACTTGGGCCACCGGCGCTCTCCGGTGACACTCACGCCTCATCGCCCCCATGACACGCCCCCCATGACACAGGCCTGGACGCAACAAGGCCCCCGGCGGACCGGGGGCCTTGTGCTGTTCGTTCCCGACAGGAGCGGGTCAGCGCTGGGTTCCGACCTTGAGGTCCTTGAAGGGAAGCTCCTTGTCGACACGAGGCTCGGACGGAAGGCCGAGGACTCGCTCGCCGATGATGTTGCGCTGGATCTGATCCGTTCCGCCCGCGATGGCGATGGCCGGGCAGAACAGGGCGAGGAACTGCATCATGCCGTTGAGCGGAGCATCCTTGCCGTGCAACATGCCCTGGGCGCCCTCGATGCGAAGGCCTACGTCGCGCATGTGTCGCACCATGTTCGAGGCCATGAGCTTGCCGGTGGACACCTCGGGACCGGGGCGTTGACCACGAGCGGCGGCAGCCTGCGAGCGCAGACCGGTGTAACGGGCGATCTCCATCATCGTGTAGAGCTGGATGATGTCCTGGCGGACAAGCGGATCCTTCTGCTTGTTGAACATGGCGGGCAGCATCTTGATCATCGATGCGCCGCCGCCGCCGAAGGCCGCGGCCATGCCGGCCATCTCGCCTCCACCGCCGCCCTTCATGAGGTCGCTCAGCTTCGCGTTCAGGTCGGGAAGGCCGATGACCTCACCGCCACCCATGCCGCCCATCGAGCCGGCGCCGAGCGAGTTGCGCTCGTGTGCCAACGTGGTGACCGCCACGCCCCAGCCTTCGCCCTCGTCGCCGATCATGTTGGCATGGGGAACGCGTGCGTCGGTGAAGAACACCTCGTTGAACGTCGCGCCGCCGGTCATCTCCTTCAGCGGACGCACCTCGATGCCGGGCTGGTCCATGTCGATCACGAAGTAGGTGACGCCCTTGTGCTTGGGCACGTCGACGTTGGTGCGGGCAATGAGGATGCCCCACTTCGAGAACTGGGCGCCGGAGGTCCACACCTTCTGGCCATTGACGATCCACTCGTCGCCGTCACGCACGGCCCGGGTTGAAAGGCTGGCGAGATCGGAACCCGAACCGGGCTCGCTGAAGAGCTGACACCACACCTCTTTGCCCGACACCATGGCGGGAAGAAAGCGTTGCTTCTGCTCATCGGTGGCGTGGTTGACGATCGTGGGGCCGGCCATCATGATGCCGATGCCGCTCGGGGGCCCGTAGGCGCCCACCCGCTTGCGCTCCTGGGCGACGATCGCCGCCTGGTCGGAGTTGAAGCCCTTGCCGAACCAATCCTCGGACCAGGCGGGAAGACCCCAACCGGACTCGGCGAGACGCTCCCACCACTCACCCAGCGTGAGCTCCGGGTCCCAGTTCTTGTCGAACCAGGCGCCGGCCTCGGCGCGGATCGCCGCTGACGCTGCGTTCTTGATGACCTCAACTTCGGGCAAGAATTCCCTCCCTGTCGAACGATGCTTCGGTCATTCTCGTCCGACCGGCAACGATCGTGCAACACGAG
>JACOTK010000243.1 GCA_016178435.1 Actinomycetota bacterium | reverse complement strand
GTTCAACCGGCGAGGTCGCGCAGCGCCTCGGGCGAAAGCCGGCAGCGCTGGGACCCGTCCGCGCCAAGTTGATCTCCAAGGGCCTGGTCTACGCGCCGGAACACGGCCACATTGCCTTCACCGTGCCGGGCATGGCGGAGTTCATTGCGAGAACTCACATTCGGTGATCTTCAGTTTGAGCCCACGACCGCGCATGGAGCCAGCCGGTCAGGGCAGCGTGACGCCTTCCCGGCCGCCATGCGGGCTTCGATCCAGGTCTTGCCCTGCTCGACGTCGATTGTCGAAATGGCGCCTCCGGTTCGCCGAGCATCGTCTCGGTGCGCTCGCGGATCTCCCCCGCTCCGGTGCGCCACGAACGGTGAGCGACGACATCGTCGAGGCGATCATCGTGGACACGCTCAAAACCACGCCCGGCGAGGACACACACTGGTCCACGCGTGGCCTTGCCGCCAGACATGGGGACTCACGGGAGACCGTCGGGCGGATCTGGCGTGCATTTGGGCTGCAACCCGCTGCCATCGGCGAGTTCAAGATCTCACCCGATCCATTCCTTGTCGAAAAGATCCGGGACATCCTCGGCCTTTACCTTTCCCCACCGTTGAACGCCGCATGTTTCGCCGTTGATGAGAAACCCCAGGCCCAGGCTGCAACGCTCAGCCCACGACTCGGTCGCGGAGCTTGCCGCCGACATCACTGCCTGGGTCGAGCACTGGAACAACGACCCGAAGCCCTTCGTATGGACCAAGACCTCCGACGAAGTCCTCGACCGGCTCGCCCGCTGCTGCACCGCAGTCACCACCACCGAATATCTCAGCCCTTCAACCTGAAAGGACACCAGGAGCGTGGGTCAGCAATGGTCGCAGCACTCAGCGCGACCGGTTCAGCGAGTCATTTGTGTCCACTGCGTCGAGCGACGCCTCTCCGGGCATTCTGAACGAAGGGGTCTTTCCGCGGTTGGCCATCCAGGGCCCTTTGTGACCCACGCCCCTGGACGATGGGACCCGCACGGACGTGCCTGCCCTCGGATCACCGGCCGAAACGGCCGCGGATTACCGCGGCCACGATTCGCATCCTGGGGTGGCTGCCACCCGTAGCCCGGGCAAGGAGCGACCGGGCGTCGGCACCCGCTTCGTCGTCGGCCGGATAGCTGGAGGGGTAGAACACGCGGCAGAAGCCACCCACCACCCTCGAGCCTCCACGGCCGGTGGGTAGGTTGGCGAGCGCCGCGATCTCGACGGACGAAAGGGCCGTGGTGATGAAGTCGCGCTCCACGGGCGGTTCGAGGGCCAGCACACTCTCAGCCTTGCGACCCGCCTCGTTGAGGCCGCATTGATGAGCCTCCCAGAACAAGCGGGTACGCTCTCCCTTGGTGTGGTTGGTCCAGTAGGCCGCCCATGCACGGACCGGCCCTGAGCACCCAACGGCATCCTGGCGGCCGAGGGCAGCGGACTCGACCATGTCGAGCAGCATCAGGCCATTGACCTTGCTCCACCAGACGGAGCCCTCGCCGTCCGTGACCCGACCGCTCTCGGTCAGCCAACGTTGGAACCGGTGAAGACCCTGGAGCTCCGGGTAGCTGCGTCCGGACGTGTTCAAGGCGATGTCGCTGCCGCGCGCGAACGAAGCAAGCATCGCCAGTCGACGGGCAGACCCCAGCGTGTGTACTCGTTCGCCGCGATCATCGGCGGGGATCTCCCCAGATGGTGGCAACGTCGATTGTGATTCGCCGTGCACGGCATCGCCGGCAGAGCGCTGCTCGCTGGTGGGGACTCGATCCCCGATTGGGATTGATACGTTGTCGCCGGCCATGGCTTCCGCAGTCTACGAGCCTCATCACCGCATCGAAGCTGGATCAGTCAGATACCTCGTGGGCAACGCGTCACGTCGCTGGAGGAGGCCGAGCTGTGCCGATGCCCCACGTGGTATGGATGAAGGCTCTCCTGGCCGCTCATGGTCGATCCCTCATGACTGATCCCCCCCGTCGCGTTCATGGTTGTCGCTGGAACGTTCGTCTCGGATTGCGCGTCAGGTCTGATCCTCCGCGTACAACTCGACGGTGTTGCGGGCATTGAGCGTCATCACCGTCACCAGCATGAGGATCGTGACGAGAAAGATGGCGCTGGTTCCCGTCGTGCCCAGGCCGAGCCCGGCATCGGCACGCTTTTGGGAGAGGAAGTCGCCGATCGACGCGCCGAGGGGGCGGGTGATGACGTAGGCGGCCCAGAAGCACAGCACGGCGTTGAAGTTGAGGAAGAAGCGCCCGATGCTCACCAGCCCGATGCATGCGCCGAAGATGAGTGCGGACTTCCAGTAGCCGAGATTGAGGCTCTCCGAGATCAGGTCACCCGCAGCGGTCCCGAGCGCAAAGGTGAAGAGGATCGCCGACCAGTAGAAGGCCTCACGCTTGGTGGTGTCGATCTCGTGAATGGAGAGCGTCCGCTCGCTTGCGTACCAGACGCCGAAGGCAACGCCCATGGCGATCGTGAAGATGGTCGTGGTGGTCCATAGGCTCACGCCGAAGTTGTCGGTGAGATTGTCGGTGATCAGGGTGCCGACGATGCTGATGAGCACCACGGCGAGCCAGTAGACGCGGGGGACATAACGGTCGGCCCCGAACTGAAAGGTCAGCGCCACAGCGAGGATCGCGCTCATGATGACCGTCGTGCCGGTCAGGCCGATGTGCAGCTTCTCGGCGAGGAAGTCCGCTGCGGTCTCACCGACGGTGGTTGCCATGATCTTGACGACCCAGAAGTAGAGGGTCACCTCCGGAACCTTGTTGAGCATCGTACGGACTGCGGGTCGTTCGATCGTCGAGGACACGGATCGCCTTTCGGGTCGACTTCTCGATCTCACGGGACTCGTGGATGGTTCGAACGGTAGTGAACGACGATTTGCGCCCGGTCGTCGCAAGGTCAACAGCGGGTAAATCACCGCGCAGGGGGCGGCGGGCGCCCGTTGCTCGGACATAGGCTTCGGTGGTGTCCGGCGAACGTGTGCTCATCGTGGAGGACGACCCGTCGGCCGGCGCCGGCCTCACACTCTCGCTGACCGAGCACGGTTACGACGTGGTGTTGGTGACGACCGGACGTGAGGCGCTGACCGCCGCCGAGGGGCGTCCTCCCGAGATCGTGCTGCTCGACCTCGGCCTGCCCGACCTCGACGGCGTGCACGTGTGTCGCGTGTTGCGCGAGAAGCTTCCGTTCGTCCCGATCGTGATGGTGACGGCACGTGACGCCGACATCGACGTGGTTGTCGGACTCGATGCCGGGGCCAATGACTACGTCGTCAAGCCGTTCACGACGGCCGTGTTGTTGGCGCGCCTGCGTGCTCATCTGCGACGACCGCCGGCAACCGACGCGGACAGCGAGGTCATGACGGTGGGTGAACTTCACATCGACACCGCATCGCATCGGGCCTTTCTGGCCGGTGACGAGATCGAGCTGCGTCCCAAGGAGTACGCGCTGTTGCATCTTCTGGTCACCGAGGTGGGCCGCGTCGTCACCCGGGACCGCCTCCTGAACGACCTGTGGGATCTCCGATGGGAGAGCTCGACCAAGACGCTGGACATGCACGTGCATGCGCTGCGGCGAAAGCTCGGTGACCGCCCCAACGGCTCGGCGTGGATCTCGACGGTTCGCAGCATCGGTTACCGTTTCGAGTCGCCTTGAGAACCCGCATCACGCGGGCCATCCTGGCCGCCGTGGCCGTTGTCATTCTCGGGCTAGGCATTCCGCTTGCCGTTGTCGTGCAGCGCTTCTACCAAAACACCGCGATGACCGAGCTCGAGCGCCGAGCCGCCGCAACGCTCAATGAGATCACCCTTCCAATCGATTCGCTCAGCCTGGAACGCCTGATGAACGAGCCCGACCTACCGGGTCCGTTCAGCATCTATGACCGAACAGGCAGGCTCGTCTTCGGCCACGGTCCCCCGAAACCCGAGCCGGTTGTGCTGAGCGCACTCAATGGCCGCGGGGCCTCGACGAGAGTCCGGAACAAGATGGTGGCCGCGGCGCCGATCATTGACCATTCCGACGAGTCGGTTGTGGGAGTGGTACGGGTCACCGAGTCCCAGGCCGTGGTCGACCAAGAGGTGACGAGAGCATGGATGATCATGGCGACTGCGGTGGCGGTTGCCCTCGCCTGTGCCGCCGCCCTGGCACGAGCACAGGCCAGTCGTCTGGCTGCGCCCGTCATTC
>JACOTK010000242.1 GCA_016178435.1 Actinomycetota bacterium | reverse complement strand
CCCGCCGAACGGAGGGCGTCGAGAACCGTGGGGTCGAATCGACCATCCGTTTGTTCCCATGCTGCCACGAGATGTCGCAGCAGGATCCAGGTCGCATCCGACACGGGGTGCATCCGACCGGTGCCGGCATTCAGCCGTGACAGCTCGCTGCCGGGCAGGAAACGACTCCAGCGTCGTTCGTAGTCCTCGATGCGGCGCCGGGCCTGTTCCGGCAGAGTCCTGGGGCCACCCACGACCACAACGTGGGCCTGGCTTCCCATCGCAGGGAAGCTCGCCTCAGCTGGCACGGCTCTTGGTCACCGGAGCAGGCCGAGGGACGGGGGCAGGCGCTGCCGGTGCGGCCACGCTCGCTCGAGGGGCGAGCCGAACGTGACGGAGAGGCCGCGAGGCCCTGACTCCCACTTCCCCGGAGTGACGACACACCCGCGCCGTCGACGGGCACCTCGACGTAGATCTTGCGCCGCACAACACGAACGATCTCCTTGGGCGCCGGCGGCGCTGCTGCAGGCGGCGATCCCACAGCCTGCCCTGTCGCCGCGTCATCGACCGTCGACACCGTGGTCGAGGAATCGCCTGCCGCGACCCGATCGCCGAGCGCCATGCCTGCGAGAAGCGCAAGGGTCGCGGCGACGCTGAAGCCGGCCGCGATGACCCGCCCGCCCGGGGCGGCATGGCGACGGACGGACCGGGTCCCCTTCGCCGAAGGCCCCGCTGAAGGCCCCGCTGAAGGCCCCGGCGCAACGCTGCCCGTGTCCGGGCCGGGCGATGGCGAGCGTTCAACTCGTTTCCTCTGCAGCGCAGCGACACGCTCCTGACGCTCCTCGTCGGTCATGACTCAGTCATCCTCCTCGGCGCCCTCGTGCCCGGACTCATGGGCGTCCTCAGCTTCGCTCTCGTGGGACTCGCCGGCCCCGCGGTCGTCACTGCGGTCCTCGTCGGACACCGAGACCGCCGGCGTCGATGGAACTCCCGGGGCCGGCTTCACGCCGGCAGATGAGTCCGTCGAAACCGATGCCGTCGTCGGGGCTGAGCCGCCGGCGATGGGCACCCGAACCACCTCATCGACATAGACGGTGGTCACCCGAGGCGTCGGGCTGTTCGTCCCATCGGTGGCTCCGCTGCCGGACAGCTCGGCAGAGATGGGGCTGAGCTTCCCCGCCGGCTTGCCGTCGGTGGAATCGAGGATGCCGAAGCTCGCCGCCATCGCCCCCGCTCCGGCGAGAACGACCAGGGTCACGACACCGGCCGTTGCCAATGCTGTTCTGCGTTCCAGTTTCATCCGTCTCTCCGTCTTCCCTCGAAGTGTCAATGCCCTGGACCAGGCCCACCCGGGGCCTTTCCGTGTCCTGCTCAACTCACCGTACAAAGGCGCCGGCCAACAATGGGCTCGCGCATTGCCAAGATTTGGTAAAGGCTCCACCAAGGCGGGCACACGACGTGGCACGGTGGAAGGCGTGCATCTGCTCATCGTCGAGGATGACGACTCCATCGCAGACCCCCTCGCCAAGGGTCTGCAACGTGAGGGTTTCACCATCACCCGTGTGGCCACCGGTCGCGATGCCCTCGACGCGCCTCCGGTCGACCTCATCCTCCTCGATCTCGGGTTGCCCGACCTCGACGGCAATGAGGTGTGTCGTCAACTGCGGGCCCGCACCCAAACACCCATCATCGTGGTGAGCGCACGTGGTGACGAGATCGATCGAGTCCTGCTCCTCGAGCTCGGAGCCGACGATTACGTGGTGAAGCCCTTCGGATTTCGCGAGCTTGTGGCACGCATTCGGGCGGTGACCCGCCGCGGCACCGCGCCCGACCGGGCCGGCGGCCGGGGTCCATGGCCGGACCGGGAACCCACGGCCCAGCGCATCGGCGGATTGGAGATCGACCGGCGGACACGGCACGCGACGCTCGACGGCAACGACCTCGCGTTGACCCCCAAGGAGTTCGACCTCCTGGCCTTCCTGGCAGAGGACCCCGGGGCGGTCTGCAGTCGAACCAGGATCCTGGAAGGGGTTTGGGACGAGCACTGGTGGGGACCGAGCAAAACGCTCGACGTCCACGTCGCGTCGCTTCGCAGGAAGCTCGGCGACCCCGCCTGGATCCAAACCGCCCGGGGTGTGGGGTTTCGACTGGCGGGCCCATCCTCCGCGGATCCCGGTCCATGATCCGACGCCTCCTCGTGAGCTACCTGAGCATCACTGCGTTCGTGCTCCTGGTGCTCGAGATCCCCCTCGCTCTCTCGTTTGCCACGAACGAGCGTGAGCAACTGACTGCGAACATCGAACGCGATGCCCGCGTGCTCGCGACGATCGTCGAGGACACCCTGCAACACGGCGAGCCCCTCAACAACAAGGCCATCATCGACTATCAAACGACCAGCGGAGCCCGGGTACTGGTCACCGACGCTCAAGGGATCAGTGTTGCCGACTCCGACGTAGCCGTCGGACGGGACTATTCGACCCGGCCCGAGATCATCGGCGCCATGACGGGCCGGGTGTCGTCGGGCGAGCGGTTCTCGAAGACCCTCGACACCGACCTCGTCTACGTCGCCGTCCCGGTCGCGTCGGGAGGAACGATCTTCGGCGTGGTCCGCATCACCTTTCCCGCATCGAAGGTCGACGCCCGGATCCGGCGCTACCGGCTGGGGCTCGGCCTGCTGGCCGTCGTCGTGCTCAGCGCCGTCACCCTGGTGGGTTTCCTCCTTGCCCGCTCGGTGACCCGTCCGGTCCAGGCGCTGGAGACGGCGAGCAGCGCCCTGGCCGGCGGCGATCTCTCGGCGCGCGCGCCTCCCTCGCCGGGACCACCCGAGCTGCGTCGGCTTGCAGAACGCTTCAATCAGATGGCCTCTCGCATCGAAGAGCTGATCACGGCGCAGCGGGCGTTCGTCGCCGATGCCTCCCATCAGCTCCGCACGCCCCTCACCGCCCTACGGCTCCGGCTGGAGAACCTCGAGGGCAGCGTCGACGCGGAGCTACGAGAGGACCTCGACGCCGCCATCGCCGAGGTGGCGAGACTCACCGGGCTGGTCGATCAACTCCTCCGATTGGCCCGCACCGAGACCGTGACCCCCGGTCCATCAGAGACGGTTGACCTCGCCGGCGCCATCACGGAACGCCGGGACACCTGGGATCCGTTGGCGATCGAACGTGGCCTGACGCTCACGGCGGCATGCTCGGGAACCTGCGAGGTCTCGGTGGCACCCGGTGTCGTCGAACAGATCCTCGACAACCTCCTCGCCAACGCCATCGAGGTCGCCCCCCGGGGAACCTCGATCGCCCTGCGGGCCGTTGGCGCCACGGACGCCGTCGCTCTGCACGTCGTCGATCAGGGACCTGGCATGAGCGACGAGCAACGTCGACGAGCGTTTGATCGCTTCTGGCGCGGACCGGCGACGACCGGCCGCGACGGCTCCGGCCTTGGCCTTGCGATCGTCCGCCAACTGGCGCAGGAATCAGGCGGCGAGGCAGGGCTCTCGCCGGGCCCGGACACGGGCCTTGACGCATGGGTGCGCTTCCCGACGGCCAAGAACTCCGGCGGATAGGTCACCCCGTGAGAACGACACGATTCGTTTCACCGGTCTTCGCCTCCCGGGGCACCGCCTGCATCCAGTGGAGCCCCGCCTATCCGATGGGGTTCTAACTGAACGAGCCACCTTCCGGGTTGGTCGAAAGACCAACACCGAGATCGCCGCCGACCCCATCCGCGTCCACCGGATCGTCGATGCTCCGGTGATCGTCGGCGCTCACCGGAAGCCGCACACCGAGATCGGCGGCCGGAGCCGCAAGCAGCGCGTCGCCCCGCAGCGCGGTGCTCGACCACGTGGGGTCGAGACCCGGACACGTGAAGAGCACGTCGTCGACACCGTCGTGCGGCTCCAGCTCCCACAGGACGGCGGGACGATCGCCGTGCCAACGAACGGCATAGGAGAGCCTGCCGAAATGCGTCGGCGCATCGTGCACCTCGATGCCTCGACCGAACCACGCGTCGGGGATCATCGTGCACATCGCCAGTCCCCCGTCAAAGGTCTCTCGCACCAACATGTTTCGCACGAAGGTCAACAGATCCGCTGCCGCCCACCCGTGATGCCCATCACCCATGCAGCCGCCGCTGAGGCGGGGATGAATGGCCTCGGGCCATGTCCAGGTCGACGTCGCTGCGTCGAGCATCCAGGAAAGGCGATCGAGCGCACGTCGGTCCCCTGCCTCGAGCTCCACGAATGCCAGCTGCAACGTGAGATACGTACCCAGCCCCGTGTGGCTGATTCCCTGGTAGAAGGCGTCCCCCTGCATGAAGTGTCCACGAATCTCCTCCGCCGTCGCCGCCATGCGCGGGTCATCGGCCTGCATCAGGCGCAACGGCCAACAGGCGGCAAGGGTGCCGATCATCCCCGGATCCGATCGGCGCCTCGGCCCGGAGGGAATGGCCAACGAGCCCAGGCGTTCCGCAACAAGCGCGATGGATGTGTCAAGGTCGGCACGGAAGTCGTCCGCCATCCGCAGTGCCTGCGCTGCACCCTCATCCTCGCCTGCGGCCTCGAGGAGGAACGCTGCATCGAGCATGCCCCGAACCGACCAGAAGTCGTCCCAGTAGAAGTAGTCAAAAGGCCCGAGGTGCTCGGCCGAGATGCCGGGAGGCAGGAGCCCCCGCCGGGCCGGATCGCGACGTTCCTTCTTGGTCTGTCGCTTGCGCTCGATCCACTCCGCTCCTCTCGCCACCGCCGGAGCGATCGAGGCGAGGTCAAGGGGCGAGGCATCACGATGAAGGCGCCAATGCTCGGCCAACGCATGGATGGCAGCGCCGTTCGCGTCCCATTCCCGGCTCTGGCTGAAGAAGAAGCCGTCGCCCTTCTGGCGCCCGGGATACGACGCCAACACCTCGGCGGACTCGGCGACGTAGCCGTAACGGTCAAGGGCTCCCAACAGGTAGGCCGCGTCCCGAAACCAGAAACGGTGATACGTGCTCGGGCCGGGCGTGATCTCGTCACCGTCGTGGAACAACAACAAGAAGCGGCGATTTGCCTCGACACACGCGGCCAGGCGTTCATCGGGCAGAACGAGACGCATGCCTCGACCGGCCTGCGCCTTCCAGCCGCGGGCCACCTGCTCGGCGTTGGGCAGGGCGACCTGCGCGTGGGGCGCACGGGCGACGCGACGCCTGGCCAGACCCCTGCGACGGGTTCGACCTTCGGGCACCATGGGAACCATCACCCGCATCGTCGCGGTATGCGGCAGCGGGTAGATGAAGGCCGCAGACGCCAGGCCCGCCTCACATCGGAGATTGTCGGGGAACTCGGCGCCGGCCCGGCCGGTTGTCACGATCGATGCGACGTCGCCGTCGTGGAAGGTGGATGCGGCCACACGTGCCGGCGCCTTCGGCAAGACCATCGCCACTCGTCCGTCGACGGTGACGGTGTGCTCCTCATGGAGCCCGATGCGCTCGATGACGGCCAGTCCCTCGGGATTGCAGGGTCGAACCGAAAACGCAACGGCAAAGGGGACGGGACTGCGGTTCTCGATCTCGACCATGACGAGCTCGCCGGTCCCGGTCGCCGAGGAGCCCTGGACGGCGTAGACCCGCTGCACCGCATCGCCGCCGGGAACTCGCATGATGGTCTCCACCACCGGAGCGTCGTCGACGAGACGCTGGCGCACGGTGGACTCCCGGGAGGGAAAGTGCCAACGGTCGTCGGCGCCGATCCACCAGTCGAGCGACCAACCGTCGAACCAGGGCGTGACAAGGCCGCGGGGGTCGACGATCGCCTCATGCTTCGAGCCGACGTTGCCGACCATCGTCCAGTTGCGAGCCGTCACATTGGTCAGGAACGGCAGATGCCCACGAGGGACGAATGCCGGGGAGGACGGGTCCAGCTGGCGCTCGAGCCAATAGGGCCACACCCAGTCGTGTCCGATCTGGGCCGCCGAGCGCGTGCGCAGTGCACGAAAGACGGTGCGGGCGCCGACGGGCAGCATCTCGCCCGGCCCCTCCACCTCGAAGTGCTCACCGAGGCGCTGAAAGGTCGACAGGTGGCGAATGATGTCGTCGGTGATGCGCAGGCGCCCCATCGCTCGGCGCAACAACCAGGTCTTCACGGACATGGATTCCACTCTCTCACTTCCGGCGTCCGACAGCAGGTGTCGGCGGCACGTTCACCGCTGGGACGTTCACTCGGATCGCTGTTGGCGGGCCATCAACACCGCCAAGGCCTCGGCGGGGGTGACGCTGCCCCGACAGACGTCGACGACCTGTTGCGCGATGGGCATCTCCACCCCGTGACGCGTCGCCAGCTCGACGATCACCGGCGCAGAACGGACCCCTTCGGCCACCGTGGTCGTCTCGTCCACGATCGCGTCCAGGCTGCGCCCTCGACCCAGCTCGATGCCCACCGCACGATTGCGACTCTGCGCACTTGCGCACGTCGCCACCAGGTCGCCCACCCCCGCAAGGCCCATGAAGGTCATGAGCTCACCGCCGAGGGCGACGCCCAATCGGGTCATCTCCGCCAGGCCGCGCGTCACGAGGGCCGCCTTCGCGTTGTCCCCGAAGCCCATGCCGTCACCCATGCCCGCAGCGATGGCGATGACGTTCTTGACGGCCCCGGCCAATTCGCAGCCGGTGACATCGCCGTTTCGGTAGACACGAAGGGCATCGGTGGCGATCAGCGCGGCGATCGAGGCCGCCGAAAGGTCGTCCTCCATGGCCAGGACCGACGCGGCAGGCTGCCCGTGGAGTATCTCCAGGGCCAGGTTCGGACCGGTCAGGGCCCCGACGGGATGCTGCGGCGCCACCTCGGCAATCACCTCGGTCATCCGCTTCGCCGTGCCGGGTTCAAGCCCCTTGCTCAGGCTCACGATCGGCGCACCCGCTGTCGACATCGGGGCGAGCCGCTCGACCGAGGCTCGCAGTCCATGAGATGGCACCGCCACCAGAATGAGATCGGCCCCGCCCACCGCCTCCTCGATCTCCACACTTGCCCGCAGGGAGGGGTCGAGCGTGACACCGCCCAGGTATCGGCGGTTGGTGCGATCCCGATTGATCTCGTCCACAAGCTCGGGACGCCTTGCCCAGAGCACCGTCGGCACCCGGGCGCTGATCAATGAGGCGATCGTTGTGCCCCATGAACCACCCCCGATCACCGCCACACGCTCGAACACGGCACGAACCATACTGCCGACCCTCGTACACTCGGCGTTCGATGGACATCGACGAGTACCCCACCGCTTCAGGGCATCCGCTTGCCGCCGTCCTCATCCCGATCAAGGCCTTCGCTCAGGCAAAGGTCCGCCTCGCCGGTGTGTTGAGCACCGGTGAACGCCGGCGCCTGGCCACGCGAATGGCGGCCGAGGTGATTCGAGCGGCAGGGACCCTCCCCGTCCACGTTGTCTGCGACGATGAAGAGGTTGCCGAGTGGGCCCGGACGCAGGGCGCCGAGGTGGTCTGGGCCCCCCGCCTCGGCCTCAACGGCGCCGTCGATCACGGCGTGGCGGTGCTCGCCGCTGCCGGCATCTCGCGGGTGATCGTATCCCACGCCGACCTTCCGCTCGCCGCCGATCTGACGTCGTTGCTCGACATCCGGCCGGCCGAGCCCGACTCCCACTCCATCGACGCGGTCACGCTGGTGCCCGACCGACGCCGCGACGGCACCAATGTTGCCGTTGTTCCCGCCGCTGCCGGGTTCCACTTCTCCTATGGCCAGGGCTCCTTTCGTTCCCACTGCGAGGAGGCCGCTCGCCTGGGGTTGCGCGTTCGGGTGACCGAGCCGGCCGAGCTCACGCTCGACATCGATCTGCCCTCCGATCTCGCCCTGTTGCCGTCCACCTGGAGGACAGCCCTGCCATGTTGAGCACCGACGTCCCCACGCCCCGGCGAGCCCTGGCCATCGGCGCACACCCCGATGACGTGGAGTTCGGCTGTGGCGCCACCCTGGCAAAGTGGGCAGGCGAGGGTTGTGAGGTTCATCACCTGATCTGCACCGACGGGTCGAAGGGGTCATGGGACCCGAGCGAGGACACCGCCGAGCTGGTTGCCCTTCGCCGTCGCGAGCAACGTGCCGCGGCGGCGGTGTTGGGCGCGACCGGCCGATGCGTCTTCCTCCAAGGGGTTGACGGCGAGCTCGAGTCCGACCTCCGCCGCCGATGGGAGGTTGCCTACTGGATCCGCAAGCTCCGCCCCGACGTCGTCCTCGGCCATGACCCCTGGAAACGCTGGCGCCTGCACCCGGACCATCGCCACGCCGGCTTTCTGGCCGTCGATGGAATCGTCGCAGCACGCGATCCTCACTTCTTTCCCGAACAGGAGCTCCCGTCGCATCGTCCGACCACCCTCTTGTTGTGGGAGGCCGACGAGGTTGACCATGTCGAGGTCGTCGGCCAGGACGCACTCAGGCTCAAGGTCGCCGCGCTTCTCGAACATCGCAGCCAGTACCGCAGCACCCATGACATCCACGATCCCGAGGACCCCCTGCAGATCGAGCGGTTCGCCTCCTGGGTCGAGCACCATCAACACCTCGAGGGCGAGATCGTGGGGGTGCCCGCAGGTGAGGCGTTCAAGCGGATCGACCGCCTGTAGAACTTCCGCGAGCAAACGTCATGAAATTGAAAAGTGTGACGCTTGACACGAGACGATGCCGGGTACAGGATGAGTGACAAGTTCCTCGTCCCAGAGGCAGGGAGCAAGAGGTGCGGGCTGAGGCATGTCGGGGGGGCGTGCCTCAGCCCTCAACCTTTTCCGGGGACGGGTCGGCCCTTGCGAAGGGGCCATGCAGGGCCGAAGGGCAACCCGGGACCTGGCCAACCGGTCGGCGCCTGAACGGGACTCAAAACGCAGAAGGACGGGGCACTGTGGGCACCCCGTCCTCTCGTTTTGTCCTCTCGTTTTCGACGTTCTCCTCCGACGTTACCGTTTCTTTGCAGGGGCCTTCTTTGCGGGCGCCTTCGCCGGGGCCTTCTTTGCGGGCGCCTTCTTTGCGGGTGCCTTCGCCGGGGCCTTCTTTGCGGGCGCCTTCTTTGCGGGCGCCTTCTTTGCGGGCGCCTTCTTTGCGGGGGCCTTCGCCGGGGCCTTCTTTGCAGGGGCCTTCTTTGCAGGGGCCTTCGTTGCGGGCGCCTTCTTGGCCGGAGCCTTGCTGTTCAGAGCGGCCTTGAGGACCGAGCTCGGGGTGAACTTCATCGCCGTCGAAGCAGCAATCTTGACCGGAGCGCCGGTCTGAGGGTTCCGACCCACCCGGGCACTGCGCTTGGTTGTCGAGAAGGATCCGAAGCCTGGCCAGGCAACCTTGCCACCCTTCTTCGCCTCCGACTGCACGACACCAAAGAAGGCGGTCACAACTTCTTCGGCCACACCTTTCGTCACGCCTGCTTGACCGGCAACTACGTCAATGAGCTCGGACTTGTTCAAAGCCACCTCCTGAGGATCGTGAACTCACGAGCACGTGAGCCGTCGATACTCTGAACCAACGGACAGGCCAGGTCAAGCATTTCCTAATGAAATCAAGGGTTTGAGATATCCGTTGACGTTGGAACCCTTTGTTTGCAAGGGTTTCATGCAGGTCGGAGTGTGTCGGTCCTCACTTTTCGACCACACCTGCGGCGTCGAAGGTCGCCATCTCGTTCATGACCCGGGCGGCCGCGTCGACAACGGCCCAGGCCAGGCAGGCGCCGCTTCCCTCACCCAGACGCATGCCGAGATCGAGCACCGGCTCCAGACCCAGGTGCTCCAGGGCCGCGCCTGCCCCGGGTTCGACCGAGCGATGACCGGCGATGCAGCAACCCACGACCCCAGGCTCCAGCGCCTCGGCGACGAGGAGGGCAGCGTCGGCGATCACGCCGTCGACCAGCACCGGCACACGCGCCGCAGCCCCGCCCACGATGAACCCTGCCAACGCCGCTATCTCGAGTCCGCCCACCTCCGCCAGGACCTTCAGCGGTTCACGGTCGATGCCTAGACGGGTCAGGCCACGCTCGATGGCGGCAATCTTTCGCTCCAGGGTGGCATCATCGATGCCGGTTCCCCGACCCGTCACCTCGGCCGGCGGACGACCGGTCAGCGCCGCGATCACCGCTGCCGAGGCCGTCGTGTTCGCAATGCCCATCTCACCTGTCACCAGACAGCGGGCTCCCTTCGCGACGAGCTCCCCGGCAACGAGCGCTCCGATGTCGAGGGCCGCCATGACCTCGTCGGCGCTCATCGCCGCCTCGACGCTGAGATCAGCGGTGCCCATGCGGACCTTGTGATCCAACAGACCCGGGGCGGCGTCGAGCGACCCGGCAACCCCCACGTCGACGACGGTGACCGAAGCGCACATCTGGCGCGCGAACACGTTGATCGCCGCTCCCCCGCTCAGAAAGTTCGCGACCATCTGGGCCGTGACCTCCTGGGGCCAAGGCGTGACGCCCTGAGCGTGGACACCGTGATCGGCGGCGAACACCGCCACCGCGGCGGGTGAGGGATACGGGGGCGGCGCGGCAGCCGCGATTGCGGAAAGTTGGATGCCCAGCGATTCAATGCGGCCGAGACTGCCGGCGGGCTTGGTCAGGCGAGCCTGAAGCACCTCGGCGTCGGAAGCCGCCTCGGCGTCCAGCGGACGAATGAGCATGCGGGCGTCGGTGAACTCGTTCATCGAGGGATGAGCTCCTTCATGGTTGTCGGGGAAAGCTCCTCGAGGGTGAGGAGACGTGCGCCCATCGCCTCGGCGATGTCCGCAGCGAGACCGAGTCTCGTCGGGCCCTCCTCGGCGTCGACCACCACCGATCCAATGCCGCGACGACGCACGGCGTCCGCTGCTGCAAGCGCTGCCTCCAGCGGCTCCATGCCCGGGGGCGCTGCCGTGGCACGACCGTCCGAGATCAGGACGATGAGAGGCAACAGGTCGCCAGGCGTGGTGACCGCCAGATCGAGGGCCGCGTGAATGCCTGCGGCCAGCGGTGTCCGCCCCCCGGTCGTCACCGTCGCCAGGCGTGCCCGTGCAACCTCGATGCTGGCCGTCGGACGCAGCACCACCTCCGCCTCATCGTTGCGGAAGGCCACCAGCGCCACCCGATCCCGGCGCTGATAGGCATCGAGCAGGATGCCGGCCAGGGCACCTGACGCTCCCTGCACCCGCCGCTCGAAACCCATGGAACCGGAGGTGTCGAGGACCAGGACGACGAGGTTGGACGTCGTCGTCTCACGAACCGCCTGGCGCACATCGCTGCGGTCGATCGTGGGAACCGGCGACCCGGCCGGATCGTGCGCATGCCTGATGACGGCGGCGCGAACCGTTGCCCCTGCTGCCATCGAGGTCAGCGGACCATCGGGAACGCGGGCGCCGATCAGACGCCCGCGTTCACCCACGATCATCGAACGGCGTCCGCTCCCGACCCCCTCGTGCCGCCGAGCCGATTCCAGGTGAACGACCGCCCGGGAGCCCTGGGTCCGGGCGGCTTCGACACTCGACAACATCGCTCCAACGTTGTCACCCTCTCCTGAGGACGGCTCGCCGCCCGGATCCGCCGGGCCTTGGTCATCCCGCGGATCCCGCCGCGCTTCGGTATCGTCGCCTCGGCCCACTTCGTGTGTTCCCGAATCATCAGGTCCCGTCCCGGTTCGTCCCGGGTCGCTCGAGTGCGGGTCGCCGGAGTGCGGATCGCTCGAGTGCGGGTCCCTGGAGTCCGGGACACCCGAGGCACCGTCGAGCGCCTCGTCAAGCGCCCGATCGAGCCGGTCATCGTCAAAGCCGTGCCGGTCGAACGGCGAACGACGTTGACGGTGAGCAAGCGCGAGCGCAGCCACACGGCGAACGTCATCGATCGTTGCCTCCCCCCGACCCTCCCAACCCGCCAGCGCACCGGCAGCGCGGGCCAGCACGAGATCGGCACGCAGGCCCTGCGCTCCCACGGAGGCGCACAGCGCTCCGATCGCCTCGAGCAGATGGTCGCCAACCGTTGCCGGCCTCGCTGCAGCCAGCCTGGCTCGCAACGTCTCCTCGTCCTGCGCCCACTTCGCCGTGAAGCCGTCCGGGTCGGCATCGAAGGCCAGGCGGCGGCGAACCGCCTCGGCCCGCTCGCCGGGATCGAGGCTGGTGGTGACATCGACGGCGAGGCCGAAACGATCGAGCAACTGCGGGCGCAGCTCCCCCTCCTCGGGGTTCATCGAGCCGATGAGCACGAAGCGCGCCGGGTGTCGGTGCGAGATGCCTTCGCGCTCCACAAGGTTCACACCCGACGCGGCGACATCGAGCAACACGTCAACCAGGTGATCAGCAAGCAGGTTGACCTCGTCGACGTAGAGCACGCCCCCGTGCGCGCCCGCAAGCAATCCGGGCTCGAAGTGCACACCTTTGCCGCCGAGCGCCGCGGCGAGATCAAGCGTGCCGATGAGACGGTCCTCGGTTGCCCCCAACGGCAGCTCGGCAAACGGAGCGTCGTTCGGCAACACCGCAGCGAGCCCGCGGGCCAACGTCGTCTTGGCCGAACCCTTGTCGCCGCGCGCCAGCACGCCGCCGATCGCCGGATCGATCGCACCGAGCACGAGAGCGAGCTTCAGCTCGTCGGCGCCCACGACCGCAGAGAACGGGAAACGCCTCATCTCGATTCCTCCCATCCCTCACCCTCCAACAGCGCCGAACGCAACACCGCCATGGCCTCGTCCGATGCCTGCCACATGCCTCGCTCCCTGGCCTCGAGCAATCGCTCGACGATCGACCGCAAGACCCATGGATTGGATCGCCCATAGAACTTCCGCACCTGCGGGTCGGCCACATAGGCCTGGGTCACCTTCTCGTACATCCAGTCCTCGACCACCTGAGCGGTGGCGTCATAGCCGAACAGGTAGTCGACCGTTGCCGCCATCTCGAAGGCGCCCTTGTAGCCGTGACGTTGCATGGCCTCGATCCACTTGGGATTGAGCACCCGAGTGCGCACGACACGGGCCGTCTCCTCGGCGAGCGAGCGCACCTTGGCTCGGGCGGGGTCGGACGAGTCGCCGAACCATGCCTTGGGGTTCGATCCGGTCAACGCCCGCACCGTGGCAACCATGCCGCCGTGCTCCTGGAAGTAGTCATCGGAGTCGAAGATGTCGTGCTCACGGTTGTCCTGGTTCTTGACGGCGACCTCGATCGCCGCGAAGCGACGACGCATGGCGTCCTCGGCGGGGACCCCGAAGCGGTCACGTCCGTAGGCCCATCCGCCCCATGTCACGTAGACCTCCGCCAGGTCGTCGTCACTACGCCAGTCACGTGACTCGATCAGGGGCAGGATGCCCGACCCGTACCCACCGGGCTTGGGACCGAACAGCCGTGGGTCCGCTGCTCCATGCGCCCGCACGAAGTTCCGGTCATCGGGCTCGTCGAGCGAGGCGACCAACGCAACCGCATCGTCGAGCAGGGCCACCACATGAGGGAATGCATCACGAAAGAAGCCGGAGATGCGCAGCGTCACGTCGATCCGTGGCCGGCCCAGCTCGTGCAGCGGAATCGCCTCGATACCCGTCACACGACCTGATTCACCCGCCCACACCGGCCGTACGCCGAGCAGGGCCAACGCCTCGGCGACATCGTCACCGGACGTCCGCATGGCTGCCGTTCCCCAGATCACCAGGCCCACCGTCTCGGGGTACGTCCCTTCCTCGTCGAGGTGACGGGCCAGGACGGCGTCTGCAAGCGCCACCCCCACCTCCCATGCGAGCCTCGAGGGGACGGCCTTGGGGTCGACGGAGTAGAAGTTGCGTCCGGTCGGCAACACGTGGGCCATGCCCCGTGTGGGGGCGCCGCTCGCGCCCGCAGGGACATGACCCCCATCGAGGCCGTGCACCAGGTTGTCGATCTCGTCGGTCGTGCGCGCAAGCGCCGGCATCAAGCGGTCGCAAACCCAGTGCAACGTTGACAGGTCGCCGTCGTAGGACCACCCCGCCGCCTGACACTCCGTCAACCAGGCACGGCACCGTGCCTCGACCGCATCGACGTCATGTCGATGTGCTCCCTCGAGGTCGATGTCCAAGAGGCCCGCCGCGACCCCCCGCAACGACGGCGCATCCGGCCCCTGGGACAAGCGGGTCAGGGCCAGCACCATGTCGAGCTCGGCATCGTCGGTCGGCGCAGACCCGAGCACGTGCAGACCACCGCGGATCTGTGCATCCTTGAGCTCGCACAGGTAGCCGTCGACGTGCAACAGGAGATCGTCGAAGTCCTCGTCATCGGGCGCATCATCCTGCAGGCCGAGGTCGCGGTGGAGCTCCGCGGCGACCAACAGGTCCCACACCTGGGCCCGAATCGCCGGCAGCTTGGCCGGGTCGAGCGCTGCCACCTGGGCGTGCTCGTCGAGCAACGACTCCAGACGGGCCAGCTCGTCATAGACCTCGGCACGGGTCATGGGTGGCAGGAGGTGGTCGATGATCACCGCATGCGCCCGTCGCTTCGCCTGGGTTCCCTCCCCGGGGTCGTTGACCACGAAGGGGTAGAACAACGGCAGGTCGCCGAGCGCCACGTCGGAGAAGCATGAGGCGGAGAGACCCACGCCCTTGCCCGGGAGCCATTCGAGTGTGCCGTGCTTGCCGACGTGCACCACCGCGTGCGCTCCCCATCGGCTGTCGAGCCAACGATGGAAACCCAGGTAGTGGTGGGTCGGAGCGAGATCGGGCGAGTGATAGATGGCGATCGGGTTCTCACCGAAGCCCCGTGGAGGCTGAACCGTGACGAGCACGCCGCCGAAGTCGAGGCCCGGGAAGACCAGGTCGGCTCCATCGACGCACACCTGGCCGGGAGCCTCACCCCAGGCTTGGGTCACCCGATCCCGCGCAACGGCGGGAAGCGTCGCGAACCAGTCGGCATAGACCTGTCCGTCGAGACGGCCGGCGGCATCGGCGACCTGGGAGGCGGTGAGGCTCTCCTGTTCGTAGGTCAGGGCATCGGCCAGCTCGGCCATGAGGGCGTCGCCGTCGTCCGGAATGCGATCGACCCGATAACCCCTGTCCCGCAGGACGTGGAGAAGCGCGATGACGCTTGCGGGCGTGTCGAGGGCGACGGCATTGCCCAGACGGCTTCGCTTCGTCGGATAGGCCGACAACACCACGGCGATGCGCCGCTCGGCAGGCGGAACCGATCGCATCGCCGCATGACGAACGGCAACCCCTGCCACACGGTCGACACGATCGGCGACCGTTCGGTACGCGCTGATCGGCGAACCCAGCTCGGCGGCGTCATCGACGATCTCCTTGAACGAGAAGGGCACGGTGATGATCCGTCCGTCGAACTCGGGGATGGCGACCCCCATCGCCACGTCGAGGGGGGCCAGGCCGGCATCGCTCTCGGCCCAGATGACCGATGAGGTCGTCGCCGGCGGCGCCTGGATGATCGGCACGTCAAGCGCTGCCAACGCCGGCGCCTCCCAGCGCTCGCCGTCGGCGCCCATGGCGCCCGCTGCCAACACCGTGGTGATGACCGCATCGACGCCCGCCTCGGCCAACAGCTCCAGCGCAGGAACTCGACCATCGGCTTCCGGCCGCAGGGAGTAGCAGTAGACGGCCATCACGTTCGCCCCCTTGGCCTCGATGGCATCGGCGAGATCGTCCACGAAGGTCGTGTTGCCGCTGAGCACATGGGCCCGATAGAAGACGATGCCGACGGTGGGCCGCTCGGCCTGCGACACCCGCTCCACCCAGACCCCGTGCCCGGGGACCTCCAGGGGCGGATCGAAGCCGAAGCCCTCCATCAACACGGTGTCGGCCACGAACCGCAACAGATGTTCCATGTTGGCCAAGCCGCCCCGCACCAGATACTCGAAGGCGGCCGTCACCGTCGCGCTCGGGACGGTGGAATGGGCGAGCAACTCGGCATCGGGGATTGCCTCGCCGCCGAAGGCCAACAAGGGCACGCCTGTCGCACGGCAACGTCGCTCCAGCTCGTCGAACGGCTCCTGCCAGACGCGACGTCCACCGAGCAGACGCACCAGCACGACATCGACACCCTCGATCGAAGGGGCCTCGATCATGCCATCGGGGTTTGCGGCACGAACAGGCGGGAACCCATCGGGCAAGGCCTCGATCACCGATCGCAACGCCAGGATCTCGGTGTCCGCGTTGGTCAGAAACAGGATCACTGCGGGGCCCCCCGGGCGATGAGCGCATCGATGGCGTCGAGGTCGAGGTGCTCGCCAAGGACGTCGGCGAGTCGATCGAGCTGGCGATTGCGAGCCCCCTGAAACGAGACACCTCGTGGTATGAAGCACTTGTCGGCCCGTCGGGCGATCTCGATCAGGAACGTCGCCCGAAGCCGGTCACCCTCGAAGAGGCCGTGCACCGAGGTGCCCATGAAGCGGGCCTGGGCGGCGTCGATGGCGCCTTCCTCCTCGGGCTCGCTGCCAGGTCCGGTGTCCAGGCCATACGTACCGGCGTCCAGGTGAACCCAGGCGTGGGCCCCCGGCCCTCTCGTCACGACACCGTGGTGGATCTCGTAGCCGTGGGAACGCTCACCCATCACCGTGCCCTCACATCGACGTGTGACCTTCTCGGAACGAAACTCGGTCTCGACATCGAGCCAACCGAGTCCCTCGACCTTGCCCAGCTCCGACTCCACCTCGTCCACGATGTGACGTCCCATCATCTGATAGCCGCCGCAGATCCCCAGGACGAGCGCTCCCGAGGTCTCGATCGCGACATCCAGACCTCGCTCACGCAGCCAGGCGAGGTCGGCGACCGTGGCCTTCGTCCCCGGCAGCACCACCAGGTCGGGACAACCGAGGCCTGCCGCTGCGTCCACGAGGCGCACGTCCACGCCAGGTTCGATCGCGCATGCATCAAGGTCGGTGACGTTCGACAGACGAGGAAATCGAATGACGGCGATGTCCAGCCGATCCCCCGCCGCCCCGTCGTTGTCACCGGGGAACGGGCGCGGTCGTGGGCCGCTCAGCGCCAGGGAGTCCTCGGCATCGAGGGCAACGTCGGCCACAAAGGGCACCACCCCGAGGGTCGGCACCCCGGAGCGCCGTTCGAGCTCCGCTGTCCCCTCGCCCAGCAGGGCGGGGTCGCCGCGGAACTTGTTGATGACGAATCCGCCGACCAACCGGCGATAGTGATCGGGCAGCAGCGTCACGGTGCCGTGGAGCGCCGCGAACACACCACCTCGATCGATGTCGCCGACGATGACGGCGGACAGACCGGCCTCATGGGCCACCCGCAAATTCACGATGTCGTGATCCAAAAGGTTGATCTCGGCCGGACTTCCCGCTCCCTCGATGATGACGACGTCAAACCGTGACCGCAGGTCTTCGAGCGCTCCCAGCACGGTGGCGAGCAATGCGGGCTTGAGCTCGTGGTAGGCGGCCGCGTCGAGATGGCCGATCGGCTTGCCCATCACCACGACCTGGCTGGTGCGATCGCTGGTGGGCTTCAACAGGATGGGGTTCATGGCCACCTCGGGTTCCACACCTGCAGCCCACGCCTGAACGGCCTGTGCGCGGCCGATCTCCCGGCCCTCGGTGGTGACGAACGAGTTGAGCGCCATGTTCTGGGCCTTGAAGGGAGCCACCCTCACGCCCCGACGTGCAAGCAACCTGCACAGACCCGAGGTGACGTGACTCTTGCCGGCATCACTCGTGGTGCCACACACCATGAGCCCGCCACGCAGTGGCTTGTTGTCGTTCGCCTCACTGACGTCCACGCGTCCTGCTCCGTCCATCGTCGGGTTCGAGCAGGTGTCCTGGCTCCCGGATCAACGCTCGCCTCCGGCCTTCCAACCCGTGCGGGCCGTGACCATGTGGAAGAGGTTCGCTCCCCGGTGACAGTTGCGGGACAGCCCCGGATTCACACCGGTGTTCCCTGACCGAACACCCACGACCATAGGCGACCGCGTCTCGGAACGCTACCGCCGCTCTCGGGCGCTACGGTGCTCTGCATGGCTCGCAAACCATCCATCGTTCTCGTCAACACCGGTCACGGCAAGGGCAAGTCGAGCGCTGCCTTCGGCGTCATGTCCCGTGGCTGGGCACGGGGCTGGCGGGTCGGGGTCGTGCAGTTCGTCAAGGGTGGCAAGTGGCAGACGGGCGAGAGGAAGCTGGCCGATCATCTCGACATCGAGTGGCACACCCTCGGTGACGGCTTCACCTGGGAGTCCACCGACCTGGATGAGACCGCCGCGAAGGGACGCCATGCCTGGGAGGTTGCGCGAACGAAGCTCGCATCCGGTGACTACGACCTGTTGATCCTCGATGAGCTGACCTACGCGGCCAAGTACGGGTGGGTGCCCGTGGAGGAGATCGTTGCGGGGGTGACCGGCCGGGCCGAGAAGACCAACGTGGTCATCACCGGTCGAGATGCCCCGGAGGAGTTGATTGCCGTCGCGGACACGGTGACCGAGATGCGCAAGATCAAGCACGCCTACGACGAGGGCATCGGCGCCAAGAAGGGCATCGAGTACTGAGGACCGATGCCGGCGCTCAGATCGAGACCCAGCTGGTCTCGATCTGACCCTGGTCAGATGCCTCCCACGTCACGCTCACCGGGCCGGGCAACAGGTCCTCGATGCGAAACCGGCCCTGGTCATCCAGAACGATCCGGGTCGTCGCTCCGGCCTGGCGCACGGTCAGCACCTGACCGGCCCCGCCGGAACGCAACGCCCCCTCCATCGAGCGACGCTCACCAAGGTGGGTCACGTCGAGGTCGAGCCTCCATCGGGCCCCCTCAAAGGTGAGGCGCCGCGGATAGGAGGGATCGGCCACCGTCCCCAGACCCACCAGCTCGAGCACCGAGTCAACGGTCAGATCGACGACGCTGGTCGCGCCCGCCTTCCCGACCTTCTCCGACGCCATCCGGGCAAGCACCCGCCTGGCATCCGCTGCGACCTCGGTCGGCGCCCGCTCACTCTCCTCCGCCATGCCTCCCTCGTTCCCAGCCACGGACCAAGCCTTTCACCTCCGACTTGTCGTCGACAAGCACCGACAAGCACCTTCGCAACAAACAAGAGCCTCAGCCGTCCACTTTGATACCGACCGCCAGGACCCACGAGATCCCGAGCCACCGGCCACACCTGGCGGGCATCGGGATGAATGGCGAGTGCGCCGGGTAAGGTGCGCCTCCATGGGCTTCCATGCCAGTGTGCTGACCCGTTTGGATCAGCTCCAGCAGCGCCATGGCCTGTGGGCGTTTCCCTTTGCCGTGCTCAAGAAGTTCGGCGACGACCGTTGCGGTCAACTGGCCGCGGTGACGGCGTACTACGCCTTCTTCTCGATCTTCCCGCTGCTGGTCGTGATGGTCACGCTGCTCGGCTTCATCCTCTCCGGTCACCCAGGGCTGAGACGAGACATGCTCGACACCGCGCTCACCCAGTTCCCGACCGTTGGCAAGGATATCCAGGGCGAGATCCAAGGGCTCGAAGGCAACGTGATCACCCTCCTGGTCGGCATGCTCGGGCTTCTCTGGTCGGGCCTGGCCGCGGTGCAGTCCATCGAGGACGCCCTCAACACGATCTGGAACGTTCCCATCAAGGCGCGACCGTCATTTCTCTCGGTTCGCCTCCGATCACTTCTCGCACTGGGGATGCTGGGCGCCGGCCTCACGGCATCCACGGCTTTGGCAAACATCGGCCCGACCGTCGGCAGGCTGCTCGGGGCCTTTGTCGCGGTGCTGGGGTCGGCGGGTTCGTTTGCCCTTTCCACCGCCACCCTGGTGGGCATCTTCGTGGTGCTGACGGAACGTGACCTCGCCTGGCGTACGGTCCTGCCCGGAGCGCTGTTCGGCGCTCTGGGGTGGACGATCATCCATGCCCTCGGCGGCCTGTATGTCGGCCGTATCGTCTCGTCGTCGTCTGCGACCTACGGCTCGTTTGCGATCGTCATCGGTTTGCTTTCGTGGCTCTACCTGCAGATGCAGGTACTTCTGCTCGCTGCCGAGGTCAACGTCGTCAGAGACGCACGCCTCTGGCCCCGCGGGCTTCGAGTCCAGGATCTCACCGAAGCCGACCGTTCGGCACTGGTTCGAACCGCCCATGTCGAGGAGCGCATCCCGGACGAGCACATCACCGTTCACCTACCGCCTCGCGGGCCCGCGGATCCATCCGCGAAGTGAGAACGGCTTCGGGGCGTGACCATCGGGCCGGCACAGCTCTCATGCGTCCCACCTCCCGTACTCATGCGATGATCGACGGGTGCCGGTGCTTGGTCCTCGTCTCGTGGTTGGCGGCACCGCGTCGGGGGTCGGCAAGACCACGGTTGCGACAGGGCTCATGGCTGCGTTCCGCCGAAGGGGCCTTGCCGTGGGGGCGGCAAAGGTCGGCCCGGACTTCATCGACCCCGGCTATCACGCACTCGCCACGGGGCGACCCGGCCGCAACCTCGACCCCTGGATCTGTGGGCCCGATGTCATGGCACCCCTTGCGGGCCGGGCCGGAGAGCGCGCCGATGTCCTGATCGTCGAGGGCGTGATGGGCCTGTTCGACGGATCGGCCACGGCCCGCGTTGCGGGTGATCCCGTCGATACCGACCTGGCCAGCACGGCCCAGGTGGCCCGCCTCCTCGATGCCCCCGTGGTGCTGGTTCTCGATGCCGCCTCGGCAAGTCGCTCGATCGCCGCGGTGGTCCACGGGTTCGCGACCTTCGACCCGAGCCTGCGCATCGGCGGCATCATCCTCAACCAGCTCGGCAGTGACCATCACGAGCTCATGGTTCGAGATGCCCTCGCCGGGCTCGACATCGCCGTCATGGGGGCGCTGCACCGGGACGATGCACTGTCCTGGCGCGACCGTCATCTGGGTCTGGTGCCCGTCATCGAACACCCCGAGGTCGTTCGGGCCTCGCTCGATCGACTCGCCTCGACCATCGAGCGCCGTTGCGATCTCGATGCGATCGGCGCCCTGGCCTCAAGCGCTCCGCTTCGCGCCGTCCAGGCCCCGCCGAGCGCCGCGCCCCAGGCCGACGACGGCAGCCGCCCCCGCATCGCCGTCGTCGGCGGACCCGCGTTCAGCTTCACCTACCCCGACAACCTGGAGTTGCTCGAACAGGCCGGCGCCGAGTTGATCCCGCTCGATCCGTTTCACGACAAGGCTCTCCCCGAGGGCCTGAGCGGCCTCGTGGCCGGAGGCGGCTTCCCCGAGATCCATGCCGAGGCGCTTGCGGCAAACCGACCGCTGCTGGACGAGGTCCACGAGCAGATCGATGATGGCCTGGTCACCTGGGCGGAGTGCGGAGGCATGCTGTGGCTTGCCCGCACGCTCGACGGCACGCCACTTGCCGACGCCATCCCTGTCGACGCCGCCATGACGAAACGCCTGACCCTTGGCTATCGCCGAGCCGTCCTCCGTCGTGACGGCCCCCTTGGGGCAACAGGCACCGAGCTCTGGGGCCACGAGTTCCACTACTCCGACGTCGATCATTCCGGCGAGGCCATGACCCTGCAGGGGCGAACGGGCGAGACGAGAGCCGGATGGGTCACCCCAACCCTGATGGCCTCGTACCTCCACCTTCATCTCGGGGCCGCTCCGCACCTCGCCGAGCACTTCGTGCGGAGCTGTCGAGCACGCGCCGGGGCCATGCCTGCACGGCGGTGACGCCACGCAAGGCGGAGCGTCCCGTCGTGGCGAAACGTCCCGTCGTGGTGGCGCCCACCGGCGAATACCACCACCTCAGCGGACGACTCCGCCCCCGCTCCGGAGCGGGGCCGAGCGACGGCGAGTGGGCGCGCTCCTGCGTTTGGCGGGGGCGCCCGACTCCTGGAATCCATGGCCCAGGTAGGCGGTGAGCACCTCCGGATCTCGGAGCACTTCGACCGGCATCCCATCCGCGATGACCGAGCCCTGATCCATGCAAACCAGGCGATCGCTCAGGCGAGCGATGAGAGCGACATCGTGCTCGATCATGACGAACGTCGCCCCGGTCGACTCGTGCAGATTGACAAGGACCTCGGCCAGTTCCTCCGTCTCCCGCTCGCCGATGCCTGCCGTTGGCTCGTCGAGCAACAGCACATCGGGCCGGTTCGTGATAACGCAGGCCAGTTCGACCGCCCGGCGCGTGCCCATCGAGAGCGTCCCGGTGGGTGTGTCCCGATATCGGCCCAGACCGAGCTCCTCGATGACCGCGTCGACCTGTCGAAAGACCCGTTCCTCGGAGTGCACGGCCGCCGGGAGCCGGACGATGTGGGCGATCGGCTCGCGCACCGCCGCATGGCGACTCATCGCCACCGCCACCGTCTCTCGAACCGAGAGGTTGGGAAACAGCCGCGCGTGCTGGAACACCCGACCGAGACCCAGCTCGGCTCGTCGGTCCGCCGACCACGCGGTCACATCGCGACCGAGCATCTCGATCGCTCCCTCATCAGGGCGAACGAAACCCGAGAGGATGTCGAGCAAGGTGGTCTTCCCGGCGCCGTTGGCTCCGATGATGCCGAGGAACTGACCGTCCGGGACCGACAGCGACACGTTGCTCACCGCTCTGACACCACCGTAGCCACGGGAGAGCCCGGTCATCCTCAAGGCCGTCGCCCGGTCCTCGGGAACCTGCTCTGTCGGGGTCGGTTTCCGCCGCCCACGCTTGGCCTCAGGCGCCAGGGAGAACCCCCGCTGCCCACCGGCAGTCGCGGCAGGAGCGGAGCCCACGATACGGCCACGCTCCATGGTCACGATGCGATCGACGATCCTCACGGCATTCGCGAGCGACTGCTCGACCGCGACGACGACCGTTCCCTCACGGCGGAGCTGCTGCAACACCTCCACGATGAAGTCCACTGCGATCGGTGCCAGACCGAGGGAAAGCTCATCGACCAGCAGCACCTTCGGATCGGCCATCAGGCCCATTCCCAGGGCGAGCATCTGTTGCTCCCCGCCGGAGAGCAACTCGGCACGACTGGCGCCCCGACCCGCCAACGCGGGGAAGAGCCTGATGACCCGTTGACGTGTGGCCTCGATGGCATCGGCTCCGTCATCACGAAGCCATGCCCCGAGCCGCAGGTTCTCGTCCACGGTGAGGAGCCGAAAGACCCCCGAGCCTCCCACCACCAAGGACATGCCCCGTCGCACGCGTGCCTCCGGTGACAGCCTCGTCACATCCTCACCGAAGAGGCGGACCGTGCCCCCCGTGGTCGACACCGCGCCGGCCAGGGCCTTGAAGAGAGTCGACTTGCCGACACCGTTGACCCCCACAACACCCAGAGCCCCGCCCGCAGGGACGAAGCCACTTGCCCCGAAGAGGACCTGCACGCCGCCGTAGCCCGCCTCGATGTCCCTCCATTCGAGCGCAACATCCCCCGACGAGGGGCTCTCGGGCAAGGTGAGCTCGGGCAGGGTGATCTCGCCGGTCAGGTCGAGATCGACACTCCCACCCATGGTCATCTCGGTCGTCAGATCGATCACGGCGCCATCGAGATCATGACCGCTGCCCACCAGACGGCGCACCAGACGGTCACGAAGGCGGTAACCCACGGCCGCGAGCCCACCCGGAAACACGAGGACGAGCAGGAGGAGGCCGGCACCGGTTCCGAGCAGCTCGGAGGCGCCCGAGGTGAAGTAGAACACCCCCTGCGCATAGACGGCGCCCGCGATGGCTCCCCAGATCGACCCGAGTCCACCGATCACGAGCAGCAGGAAGATCTGCAGGCTCTCGTTCGCGTTGAACGCCTGGAAGCCAAAGCCTCTGAGACTGAGCACGTACAGCCCACCCGCCACGCCGGCGATGAAACCCGAGTACCCGAACACGAACAACTTGGTCCGACCGACATGGATGGCGTTGGCTGCCGCGGCTCGCTCGTTGTCACGTACGGCGATGACGGCCCGGCCGATGTAGCTGCGCCGAAACCCGATGGTGAGCGCGATGACAACCACGAGAAATGCCAGACAGAAGTAGTAGAAGGCCTCCGATGACTCGATCCCGATGCGGCCGAAGATGGTGGGCCGATCCACGCTCGCCGGTGTCCAGAGCGGGAAGCGATCGGGGCTGAAGAAGTAGTTGGAGAAAGCGACGGCCGCAGCGAGTGTCACGACCCCCAGGAACATGCCCGAGGCCCGACGCGTGAGCGCCCCGAGGCACACGGCGACAGCCGCAGCGGCCAGCCCGCCGATGATGATCTCGATGAACAGATCACCATTGGTCTCGACGATGAGCGCGCCCGTGGTTGCAGCACCGACACCGACGAAGGCGAAGTGGCCGAGGGATACCTGCCCCGACCATCCGGTCAGTGCAAGAGCCGAAAGTGCGATGATGCAGTAGATCGCGATGTTCGCCAACAACCCCGCCTCTGCCGAGGGGACAACCGCCGGCCCACCCAGGGCAATCACCGCGACCAGGGCAATGCCTCCCCAGCCGAACGCGCGAACAGCGGGGTTCCGCCGCTCGCCGGGTGTGAGTCGGCGGGGTTCGCCTGCAGCCGACGTTCCCGCCAGATCGCCGCCCTCCCGAACGGCTCCCTCTCGCTGCAGAAAGATTCCCAATCCGACGACGCCCAGGATGAGCACGTCGACAACGGCACTGCTCGGATACGACCAGAAGACAACCTGTTGCATCACCGAGATGGCAATTGCCGCCAGCAGTGCCCCGGTCAGGCTCTCCATCCGGGCCAGCACCGCTGCGGTCAACGGGATGACCAATGCCGAAGGCCCGGCGATGGACCCCAGGCTGACCCCCACGATGGGGGCCGACAGCAGGGCCGCCAGACCGGAAAGTCCAGCACTGACGACCCAGGTGATCGTTGACAGACGCCATATCGGGATGCCGGCGAGCTGAGCCCGCTCGGGCGCCTCGGCAGCAGCCCGTATCCCGGTGCCGACAAGGGTGCGGATCAGGAACCAGGAGAGCGCGGCCAACACCACGCCCGATACCCCGACGGCGAACACATGGTCGCCCCGGAAGAGGATGGGGCCAACACGAAAGTGAAAATCGAAGGGTGTCTTGTAGACCGTGAAGGGCGCCAGGTTGTCGGTGAACAGATGAGGCAAGACCAACTGGCCCGCCCCGAGGATCTGTCCGACCCCCACCATGGCGACGGTGCCGATGAGCTTCGGCGCCCTCGCAACGCGCCTGACCACCGTCGCATCGATCAACGCGCCGACCAAGAGGGCGGCGCACAAACCCAGTGGCGCCGCCACGAGGTACGGAACGCCCTTGCCGGTGACGAGAAGCACCGCGAGCGCCGCCGCAAGACCCCCGATCTCCGCCTGGGCAAAGTTGATGATTCGGGTCGATCGGTAGACGAGCACGATTCCCATCGCCGTCAGGCCGTGCAACGCGCCGAGAACGATGCCGAGGAGCATCACCCCCGGAGGCATGCCCTGGGGAAGCAGCACGCTCGCCGACGCGTAGAGCGCCATGGTTGCCGACAGCACGGCCCACCGGGAAAGGCGAGGGGACCCGCTGAACGTCATGAGCTCGGGGATCTTCATGGCAGCGGCAACGGCGTGACGAGGTTGTACACGAGACGGGTCATGCACGGCGTGAACGGGGTGTCGTTGATCTTCTCGATCGTCGGTGTGAACTTCCTGATCAGCTCCATCTCAAAGGGCGTCACCACCGTCTCGTTGTACGCCATCGCGTCGGCTGCATAGGGCTGCAGGGGACCGGCCCAGAGTTGGCTTCCCTGATTCGACAACTGGAGGAGTAGGGGGTTGATCGACCGTATGTTCGGTCCGAATCGGTCCGCGACGGGCCCGAGGATCGGAAGAACCGGTGAGAGCAGGCCGAGTATCGGCACCGCGTTGGCGCCGAAGGGGCCGAGCGCCGAGAGGAGCGGCGAAGCGACCCCCAGGAGGGCCGCGGCCACGCCACGCGAGACGACCGGATCTCGCCCGAAGTCGAAGGGGCACACCCCCTCGTCGGTCCCGGCGAACTCCTCGGCGGGCGACGGCGCCCCCCAGTCGAGGTCAACCGGCGCAACGCTCGTCGGGGCCGAGGGGACGGTGGTCAACGTCGTGGCGCCGCCGGAAGGGTTGGTGATCACGGTCACGGCCGCCGGGGTGGTTGGCGGTCCCGATTGCGGTCGGGCCGGAGGCGCTGCGAAAGCCCCCGGACCACTGGTCTGCGTGGTCGTCGGATAGGGCATCGCCGGCTCCGATCCATCCGTGTCCGCTGTGCCCGCCGTGCCGTTGTCGCCGAAGACCCCCATGGCCGAAGCCGGCCTCGGTTGCGCCGGCTTCTCGTGATCGGTTCGACTCGGAAGGATGCCGGCCACCAGCAGGAACACGGCGAACACCCCGTACAGGGGCAGGTAACGCGCCAACAGCCGCCGGCCCACCCGCATCGCTATGGGCCCGATGACAGCCGGGTCGGTTGATGCCGGCCCGGGATACAGCGCCCGCCTGAGCGTCACGCCTCGGTTCCGATCCGTGTCCGGCGTGCGATCCGCGTCCGGGTTGAGGTCGTCCATGCCGCTCATGCCGGGCAGTCGATCGGCGTGCCGGGCTCGCCCCACGCGGCGAGATCCGTGAACGGATAGAAAGTGTTGCCGGGACACGGTGCCCAATACCCCTTGGCCCCGTCGGGCGAAGGGGCATCAACGCCCCAACGCGTGACCTGCATGCCCGTCCACGGCGTGAAGCCGCCGCCGAACGGGAGGCTCGAGTCACCCCACCAGGGCCCATAGTCGCCACCGGGCAGGGAGGGTGGCAAGGAGCGCATCGCCGTCGAGAACGACTGGGGCGTCAGCTCCGGACCGGCGGCCTGAACCGCGGAGAAGACCTGGAGCATGATCCCGTAGATCCAGGTGAAGTAGGGACGACTGGGTGGATCGGCCCCTGGATAGGCCGTGCGAAAGACGCGAAACGCCTCGCTCTGCTGAGCCGGGGGAAGCGCCGGGCCGTTGCTGAAGGAATGCTCCAACTGCTTGGCGTCGTAGTTGGAGTCGACGATGCCCTGGTTGTGGAAGATCCACTCCGGGAAGTAGCCGTCATCGGTCGCCGACTGGGTCATGAAGATCGGACCGAGAGGGTCGCACACGCAGAGGATGGTCGTGACGTCCTGTCGACGCATCTGGGCCATCATCGACGCCCCGTACTGCGAGAACGTCCCAAGGTCGAAGTCATAGGTGAGGTTGAAGGTCTCGGCCCCACACTGTTCCTTGATGAGACGACTCGTCATCTCGCCCGCGGCCTTCCACTCGGGGATGCTGACCTCGATGAGGCCGAACTTGCGAGGCTTTCCCTTTTGCTCTCCTCCTGCCTCGGCAGCCGGCATGCCCGCCATGCGCCGGCAGACGAGATTGGTAGCCCACTTCGCCCATTTCGATCCGTCCGGAAGGAAGTTGTAGAGGTAGGGCGATCGCGCCGCGTAATCGTCGGCCGTGCGCAGGGGGAACGTCCAGCTGATCACCCCCAGCTCGGCAAGCGCGTTGCCGTAGGGAACCGAGCTCGTGTTGGTGAGCGCAGTCAGGTCGATGAAAGCCCCGAGAGCCTTGGCCTTCTGGGCGTCGGCCTGGGCGGAGGCCGTGTCACGACCCATGTCTGCCAGGATGTAGTCGCTCTTCATCTGGTAGGTCTCCACCACGACCTTGCGACCGTAGGTTTCGAACTGCGAGTTGAAGTAGTCGGCATACATGGCGATGGTCTTCGCCCAGTTGCCGTCGTCGGGCGTCGCAGGCCCGGCCAGGGACTGGATGGCAGCGTTCTCCGCCGCGTTGCCGAGTCCGACGCCGATCTTGATCTCATCGCCGGTCACACCATGGGACGTCGCCCCACCGTTTGATCCGCTGAACGCCGCCGTGCACATCGGTGCGTACCTCGACCACTCGAACTGCCGCGCCCCGTCCACGCACGCCGTGCCGGTACGGGAGACGCCGCCTCCCCCCCCGGTGGCGTTCCCGGTCCCACCGGGCGCCGGTCCTGCGGCATTGCCGGCAGTTGAAGC
>JACOTK010000241.1 GCA_016178435.1 Actinomycetota bacterium | reverse complement strand
GTCGTCCCCGCTGGAGCAGCCTCGACCGCCCTGATGATGAAGTCGGTCGAGCCGACCTCATCGGCGGCATCGCACACCTCGTAGGAGGTCTCGGGATGAGCGATGACGACACCTGCGGGGTGCTCGGCCCGAAAGGCGGCGATCTGGTCGGGCGTGAATCGCTGATGGACCGAGCAGTGCCCCTTCCACAGCAGGAGGGTGGCCTCCTTGCACGCTGCCTCGGTGAGTCCACCGAGGTCGCGATGGGGGTTCCACAGCGCCATGTCGTCATGGCCGTAGCCCATCGCCAAGCCGGTGTTGCGCCCGAGGTGCTGGTCGGGGAAGAAGAGCACCTTGTCGCCCTTGGCCAGGGCCCACTCGAGCACGCCGCGGGCATTGGTCGAGGTGCACACGGCGCCACCTTTGCGACCGACGAAGGCTTTCAGAGCAGCCGCCGAGTTCATGTAGGTGATGGGGATGAGTCGCTCGATGTCGGTGATTCTCTCCAGCGCCTCCCAAGCCTCCTCGACCGAGTCGATGTCGGCCATGTCTGCCATTGAGCACCCGGCGTTCAGATCGGGAAGGATGACCTGCTGGTGCTCGGCGGTGAGGATGTCGGCCGATTCGGCCATGAAGTGCACGCCACAGAACACGATGTACTCGGCGAGGGAGTTCTCAGCCGCGAGGCTCGAAAGGCGAAAGGAGTCGCCTCGGGCGTCGGCCCAGCGCATGACCTCGTCACGCTGGTAGTGGTGTCCGAGCACGAGGAGACGCTCGCCGAGGGTGGCCTTGGCGGCCGCAATACGCTCGGACAACTCGTCGGGCGCGGCCTCGATGTAGTGCTGGGCTAGAGCCGTTTGGATCCGCAGCATGTTGTGAGTCCTCCCAGGGGGAGAGCGCTTCGCTGATGACCGGTGTGGACAGCCTGGTCGCCCTGCACGGGGATGTCGGTCACGAAACGGGATATGTCGCCGCAATACCAGGACGGCGAGTCAAGTCCCAGCATAGGCCTGTTGTCCGATCCCGCGCTCGTTGGGGCAGGCTTGGGGGGTGAAACGGCCACCCGCGGGCACCATTCCCGATGCACCGGGCTCCTATCAGTTCAAGGATGCCCAGGGTCAGATCATCTATGTGGGCAAGGCCTCGTCCTTGCGGCAGCGGTTGAGCAGCTACTTCGGCGACCCGTACTCGCTTGCCCCGCGCACCGCCCAGATGGTGGCCACGGCCGAGACCCTCGAGTGGATCGAGGTGCGCAACGAGGTCGAGGCGCTGTTGTTGGAGAACAGCCTCATCAAGGCCAACCGACCTCGGTTCAACGTTCGCCTGCGGGACGACAAGAGCTACCCGTACCTTGCGATCACGATGTCGGACGAGTGGCCCCGTGCCCGGGTGATGCGCGGGGCCAAGCACCCGGGCACCCGGTACTTCGGACCCTACGGCCAGGCCTATGCGATTCGCGAGACCCTCGATCTGTTGCTGCGGACGTTCCCGATCCGCACCTGTTCGGACGCCAAGCTCGGTCGCCATCAACGTCTCGGACGGCCCTGTCTGCTGTTCCACATCGAGAAGTGCGCCGGCCCCTGCGTCGCTGAGGTGACCCCGGAGGAATACGACCGCCTCGTTGACGATCTGTGCCGCTTCCTCGACGGCGACACCGACGAGGTGATCGGGAGTCTCGAAGCCGCCATGAACGAGGCGGCGGGCTCGCTCGAGTTCGAGCGTGCGGCGCGTCTGCGCGACCGATTGGCGAGCGTGAACAAGGTGATCGCCCGCCAGCAGATGGTGGGCGATCGCGACGAGGACTTCGACGTGGTGGGCCTCGCCGAGGACGAGCTCGAGGCCGCCGTGCAGGTCTTCTTCGTGCGTCGGGGCCAGGTGATGGGCCGCAAGGGCTTCGTTCTCGACAAGGTCGAGGATCTCACCGGGCCCGAGCTCATCGGACGCATTCTCGAAGGCCTCTACGAGAGCGAGACTTCCGAGATCCCGCCACTGATCCTGGTGCCCGACGAGCCGGTCGAGCCGGCCCTGTACGGCGAGTGGTTGAGCTTGCTGCGGGGCACGAAGGTGGCCGTACGGGTGCCCCGGCGAGGTGACAAGCGGGCGCTCCACGAGACGGTGGTGCGCAACGCCGAGGAGGAGTTCGCCAGGCATCGCCTGCGGCGGGCGGCCGATCACAACAGCCGTGCCCGGGCGCTGCAGAGCCTGCAGGAGGCGCTCGACCTGCCGGAGGCGCCGTTGCGCATCGAGTGCTACGACATGAGCCACATCCAGGGCACCGACTACGTCGGATCGATGGTCGTGATCGAGGACGGTCTGGCCAATCCCCGCCAGTACCGGCGATTCAAGGTGCGCGACGTGCCGGGCAACGACGACTTCGCCGCCATGCGTGAGGTGCTGACCCGGCGGTTGAACGCGTACCTCGTCGAGCGTGACCTTCCCGTCAGCGAACGATCCGGACGTTTTTCGTATCCCCCGCAACTGCTGCTGGTCGACGGAGGGAAGGGTCAGTTGGCGGTGGCGGTCGAGGTGCTGGAGGACCTGGGGCTCGACGAGGAGATTCCGGTGGCATCGCTCGCCAAGCGATTCGAGGAGGTCTACCTGCCCGGACGGACCGACCCCGTCGTGATCCCTCGTGACTCCGAGGCGCTCTACCTGTTGCAGCGTGCCCGGGATGAAGCGCACCGCTTCGCCATCGCCTATCACCGCCAACTCCGCAACAAGCGCATGACCACGAGCGTGCTGGACGGCATTCCCGGACTCGGCCCCGCCCGCCGGAATCGCCTCCGCAAGGAGCTCGGCGGCATCACCGGCGTCAAGGCGGCCTCACTCGATCAGCTTCGCGCTCTGACCTGGTTGCCCGACCCCGTCGCCGACGCCATCTGGCAAAAGGTCCATCGTGATGGTGGGCGGTCCGGCGGGACCACCTGAGGAGCATCTGCGATCAAATGGGCAGGCGGTCGTATCAGGTTTGACCGCCGGCCGGAACGGCTCTCGGCGAGTTACGAGCGCTGCGAATCAAGTTGGATGTGCACCAATTTGAGGCGAGGGGCATCAATTTGAGGGTGACTTGCTTTGAGGAGGACTCTCTGATGTCATGAGGAATCAGGCAGGACTTTCCGATTATTTCGTCAATATTGCGGCCATATTTCCTGTCCGTGGACATCCCAGGCAGACCCACACCCATCTACCCCCCCGGAGAGTGTGCTTTGACTCAGACCAATCCGTCGACTGTTCACGTCGTCAACGCCACGTGGGACTACGAATCCCTCGAGCCGAAGCGACCTGACGGGTCGTGGTCACGGCCCGTCACCATCCCAAGGGTGCATCACTACGACATCGTGGTGGGCCATGGGCTGCTGTCATCCACCGACCTTGATCCCCTTGCCGAGCTCAAGGTCGAGTTCCCGCGTTCGTGGGTCATCACGGACCGCAACGTGTGGTCGTTGCACGGTGAGCGACTGATGCAGGTGATCGATCGCAGCAGATGGGTCGCCGGCGTCCTGATCCTCGAGCCGGGTGAGCCGACGAAGTCACTGGACGGCTGGCAACAAGCGCTCGACTGGGCGGCCGCCCACAAGGTGCAACGACGCGACCTCCTGCTGGCATTCGGTGGATCGGTCATCACCGATCTGGTCGGGTTCGTCGCCTCGTCGTACATGCGGGGCGTGGCGTACGCCAACCTACCCACCACGTTGTTGGCCCAGGTGGATGGCTCGATGGGGGGCAAGGTGGCCGTGAACACGGCGACCGCAAAGAACCTTGTGGGCGCCTTTCATCACCCCGAGGCCGTCATGTGCGACAGCAGGCTGCTCGCCACCTTGCCCCGTGCGGAGATCGCCAACGGTCTGTCGGAGGCCATCAAGACCTTCACCATCGAGTCAACGGAAGCCTTCGAGTTCCTGGAGCGCCACGTTCCTGCCTGTCTCGACGGAGACCTCGATCGACTGACCCACGTGGTCCGTCTGTGTGCGTCGATCAAGATGCACCTCCTCGATCCCGACCCCTACGAGGTGGATCTGCGCCGAGTGCTCAACTTCGGCCACACGCTCGGTCACCCCATCGAGACCAGCCATGCCTACCGGGACATCCGCCATGGTGAGGCGGTGGCGATCGGCATGTCGGCGGCGGTCCGCATCGGTCTGGCGCGAGGGATCACCGACACCTCCTTCGCTCGACGCTTCCTCGAACTGCTCGAGCTGACCGAGTTGCCGACGTC
>JACOTK010000240.1 GCA_016178435.1 Actinomycetota bacterium | reverse complement strand
GGGTTCTGGTACTCGACGAGACAGGTCGGAAAGACCGTCACGGAGCCCTGTCGACGGGTGAGGGTCGGCGTCACACGCTTCTTGAACCACGTGCTGAAGCGTTGACGCGCATAGGGAGGCAACATCCGCTCGGCCGCGATGCCCGTGACCTTCTCCATCACACGACGTGGCAGCGAGCCCGGCGTTTGGGTCACGGCATTGGCGAGGGGAGCGACCATGGTCGAGAGCGTGCCCACCAGATCGGTTCGCCCGAGCGCCTGATCGGTCAGCTTCGCTCGCAGACCGTCGTGCTTGCGACGAACGGCCGTGTTGCGCAGCATCAGACGAGGGAAGTCGAGCTCCCACTCGTGGGGGGGCACGTAGGGGCACTTCACATAGCAGAGCTTGCACTGGTAGCACTCGTCAACGACCTTGTCCTGCTCGGCGACGCTCAGCGCCTCCACGTCGCCGTCATGGGCATCGATGGCCTCGAAGAGGCTGGGAAAGGAGGGGCACAGGTTGAAACAGAGGCGACAACCGTGGCACAGGTCATAGACGCGCAAGAGCTCGTCGCGCATGTCGCCCTCGTTGTCATACCGCGGATGCGTGGGGTCGTAGGTCGTCGTCATCGTCGCTCCTCGCCGGCTGTCGGATCGGCCTGTTCAGGGGTCTCACGCAACCTCACAGGTTTCCCGGGGCCAAAGCCGGCGCCCGGGAACCCGTGAGGAACGGCACTGCCCGGCTGGACAATGCCTTGGTTCGCAATGCTCAGGAGGTGGACTCGAGCCCCTGGGTGAAGCGACCGGCGTGGCTCTTCTCGGCGCGGGCGAGCGTCTCGAACCACTCGGAGATCTGATCGAGACCCTCCTCACGGGCGGTCTTGGCGAACCCGGGATACATCTCGGTGTACTCGTAGGTCTCACCTTCGATGGCCGACTTCAGGTTGGCCGCGGTCTCACCGACGGGAACGCCGGTCACCGGGTCGCCCACCTCGGCGAGGAAGTCGAAGTGGCCGAAGGCATGGCCGGTCTCGCCCTCGGCAACGGAGCGGAACAACGCCGCGACGTCGGGGTAACCCTCGACATCGGCCTTCTGCGCGAAGTACAGGTAACGCCGGTTGGCCTGCGATTCGCCCGCGAAGGCCTCCTTCAGGTTCTCATGGGTCTTGGTGCCGTTCAGCTTGGTCATGATGTCGCTCCTTGCTTGATGGTTGATGGTTGATGGTTGATGGTTTGGTCGAACGTGTCAGGGTCGCCGACACGAGGCACAGCGACCCCGGAACACCACCTCGGTGCTGGTGAGCTCGAAGTCACCGGCAACTGCCGGCGGAACCTGCACCTCGGGAAACGCCGCGTAGATGTCCTGAGCACTGCCGCACTCGATGCACACGAGATGATGGTGGGAGTCGATGTTGGGGTCGAAGCGAAACGAGCCGGTGCCGAGGTCGAGTTGTTGGATCTCGCCGAGCGATGCCAGGTCGTTGAGGGTCTGGTACACCGTGCGAAGCGAGATGGACGGCATCTTGGCACGCGCCTCGGCAAAGATCGCCTCCGCGGTGGGATGAGCAGTCGAGCCGTGGAGAAGCTCGAAGATGCACTGGCGCTGTGCGGTGTTCTTGCGACCCGTGGACCGGAACAGCTCGCCGAGCTCCGTGGGACTCCTCATGAGCCGGAACCTTATCAACAAGTATTGCTAGTTGACAACTATTGTTGATATTTCACCAACCGCCCCGGCTGCACCACCCCTCGTAGGATGCCCTCATGGCGACGGAGACCGCATTCCACCGGGACCTCAATCTACGTCGCCTGGCAACGGAGCGCTTCGACGTGCTGGTCGTCGGTGGCGGCATCACCGGGGCGGGTGTCGCGCTGGACGCCGTCACCCGAGGGTTGAAAGTTGCCCTGGTCGAGCGCGACGACTGGGCGTCGGGAACGTCCTCGAAGTCCTCGAAGCTCGTCCACGGCGGGCTTCGCTACCTCAACCAGCGGGACTACCGCCTGGTCTACGAGGCACTGCACGAACGGCAACGGTTGCGGCGCAACGCGCCACATCTGGTGCGCCTGCTGCCGTTTCTCATTCCGCTCCTCGGCAGGGACGGCCTCATCGACCCGAGGTTGGCGAAGGCGGTCAATGGGGTCCTCTGGCTCTACGACCTCACGGGGGGATGGCGCATCGGCAGGCTCCATCGGCGCATCGGCGCGCACGAGGCCCTCGGGCATCTTCCGGGCCTCCACCCCGATCGGGTGCAGGGTGGGTTCATCTACTGGGACGCGCAGACCGACGACGCCCGCCTCACGCTCGCCGTGGTCCAGACCGCCGCACACCACGGCGCCGTGGTGGCCAACCATTGTGAGGTCGTCGACATCAACGGCGATCGCATCACCCTTCGCCCCTCGACAACCGGCGTCGCGAGCGGTCTGTCACCCGGGGCGGGGGCCGACGAGATCGTGGCTCGGGCGACGGTCGTGGTCAACGCAGGCGGCGTCTGGGCCGATGTCATCCAGGCCCTTGCCGACCAGGCGCTCCCCGGTCAAGGGCCGGGCACGGACGGAGGCGCGTTTCCCCGCCGGACGTTGCGGCCGGCCAAGGGCGTGCACCTGAGCGTGCCCCGTGGGCGACTGTCCAACGACATCGCGGTGGTCCTACCGGTGCGTGGCACCAAGCGCTCGATCTTCGTGGTGCCCACGGGCCGGCACACCTACATCGGCACGACCGACACGGATTACGACGGACCACTCGATGAGCCGCGCTGCACGACCGAGGAGCTCGACGAGCTCCTCGGGGCCGTCAACGCATGGGTGAGCGACCCACTGACCCGCTCCGACGTGCGCGCCACCTGGGCAGGGCTGCGTCCACTTGTCGCCTCCGCGCCGGATGGCCACACCGCCGACCTGTCCCGGCGTCACTCGGTCACGGTTTCACCCGCCGGGATGATCACCGTGACCGGCGGCAAGCTCACCACCTATCGACTGATGGCCGCCGACACCGTCGATCTCGTGATGGGCCGCCTCGGCCGGCAAGTCGGGCGAGGCGGCCGAGTCGGCCGACTCGGCCGACACAACCGTTGTCGGACGGCTTCGCTCCAACTCTGGGGAGCCGAAGGATTCGAGGCGATGGCCGGTCCATCCGCTCCCGCCGGGCTCGGCGTGACTCCGGCAGTCGCCCAGCATCTCGCCCACCGCTACGGGGGCCTGACCCCCACGCTCGTGGCGATGATCAAGGCAGACCCGTCCATGGCCGACCCCCTGGTGGAGGGGCTCCCCTACCTGCGCGCCGAGGCCGTCCATGCGGTTCGCCACGAGATGGCTCTGACGCTCGACGATGTGCTCAGCCGCAGGGTTCCGGCACGGTGGCTGGACGCCGGCGCGGCCGGCGCGGCAGCCGAGGCCACGGCCGGGCTGATCGGCCCCGATCTCGGCTGGGACGCGACCGAGTGCACCCGTCAGGCCGCTGCCTTCCGCGAAGCCGTCGCCCATGATCGCTCGGTCGCCGGCCTGCCGGCCCAGGCCATGCAACCCTCGACGAGCGACGCACCGACGAGCGACACGCCGACGGAGGGTCCGCTGCCGTGACCACGCCCCCTGAACCGCCACGGCCGACACCGGGGCGACCCACTCCCCTCTTGGCCGATGTCAGGTGCTCGCCGGGGTTGGCCATCCCTCCACCTCGTTTCGCGGATGCGGTGGTGGATCTTCCGGAGGGCTTCGTCGCCGAGCTCCGGCGGGTCTGTGACATGGTCGACACCGAGGATCGGGCCCGAGCCGAGGCGGGGGTCGACTGGTGGCCGTTGGGCGCCCTTTGGATGCTCGACCAGGACGATCACTCGCGACGACTCCCGTCGTTGCCGGGCGTTGTGGCGCGCCCCTCACGTGCCGAGGAGGTTGGCGCCGTGCTGCGGCTGTGCAGCGAGCACCGGGTGCCGGTTACGCCTGCGGCCGGCAGAAGTGGGGTCTGTGGTGCGGCGCTGCCGATCCACGGGGGCGTCGCGCTCGACCTGTGCGCGCTCAGCGGCATCGTCGGCGTGGATGGCCTCTCGGGTGTGGTCGACGTGCGAGCGGGGACGTTCGGGGACAGGTTCGAGGCCGAGTTGCGCGCCGGCCACGGGCTGACCCTGGGGCATTGGCCCCAGTCCATGGCGCTCTCCACCGTCGGCGGGTGGCTCGCGTGTCGTTCGGCCGGCCAATTCTCCACCCGCTACGGCAAGATCGAGGACATGGTGGTGGGACTCGAGGTCGCGATGGCCGACGGGTCGTTGGTTCGCACGGGCGGCTCACCACGGGCGGCCGTCGGACCCGACCTCACGCAGCTCTTCGTCGGCTCGGAGGGAACCCTGGGTGTCATCACCCGAGCCCTGCTGCGCTGCCGGCCCCTTCCCGCAGCCGAGGCGCGTGCCGCCTACGGGTTCGCCGACTTCGTCTCCGGCATCGATGCCTGTCGACACATCCTGCGTCGAGGCGCGACGCCCGCCGTCCTGCGCCTCTACGACCCGGCGGAATCGGCGCGCAGCCACCACGTCAACGACAAGGCCGTCCTGTTGGTGCTGGACGAGGCCGATCCTGCGATCGTCGCGGCGACCATGGGTATCGTCGCCGAGGAGTGTGCCGACGCGGTCCGGCTCGATGCGGCGCTTGTGGAGCAGTGGATGGGGCACCGCAACGACGTAGCCGCCCTCGGCGCCCTGCTCGCCAAGGGCTGGGTTGTCGACACGATGGAGGTCTCAGGTCCGTGGTCCATCCTGACCGACCTGTACCGGGGCATGCTCGACGCGCTGGGATCGGTCGAGGGCATGCGCAGCGCCTCGGCGCACCTCTCGCACAGCTACCTCGACGGCGCCTGCCTGTATGTCACCTTTGCCGCCCGCCCGCCCGACCCTGCGAGCGGCCCCGCACGGGAGCAGTGCTACCTCGATGCCTGGAACGCTGCAACAGGCGCCGTGCAGGCATCGGGCGCGGCCTTGAGCCACCATCACGGGATCGGGTTGAACCGCCATCGATTCATGGCCGATGCGCTCGGGTCGGCGCTGCCGGTCCTCAACGCCGTCAAGAGCGCACTCGACCCGGCGGGCGTGCTGAACCCCGGAAAGCTCGGCCAGACCGGCCCGTTCGCCGATCTCGACTGGCCATGATCCGCCATCCCTTCCCTACATTCCCGATCACCGTTTCGACCCTGCAGCCAGGAGGCAACACCACATGAGCATTCTCGTGATCGATGTCGGCACCAGCGGTGTGCGCACCGCCGTTGTGAGACCGGACGCAACTGTTGACGGTGAGCACCATCGAGCCCTGTTGCCCTCGACCCCGTTGCCCGGCTTCGTCGAGCTCGATGCCTCAGCCTTGGCAGCAGCGGTGCTCGAGCTGGCGGCGACCACCCTGCACGATGCCGGGCCAGTGGACGGGGTGGGTATCGCCAACCAGCGGGCGACGACGGTCGTGTGGGCCCGCTCGACCGGCGAACCCGTCGGTCCTGCCATCGGGTGGCAGGACCTTCGCACCGTTGGCAACTGCCTGATGCTGCAGGCGCAGGGCATTCGGGTGTCCCCCAGCGCAACGGCCACCAAAGCCGCCTTCCTGCTCGACCAGGCCGACCCCGACCGCACGCGTGACCTGTGCGTGGGCACCATCGACTCGTGGGTCACCTGGACGCTCTCCCGCGGCGGCGCACACGTCACCGACCTGTCGAACGCAGGAGTCACCGGTCTCCTGCGGGCCGACGGCTCGGGATGGTCGTCGACGCTGCTCGAGGCGCTGCGCATTCCCGAGTCGACGCTGCCGACGCTGGTGGACTCGACCGGCATCGTCGCGACGGCGAGCGCGCTCGAGGGAGCACCGCCCATCGCGGGTCTCGTCGGAGACCAACAGGCGTCGCTCATCGGTCAGGGTTGCGTGAAACCCGGGCTGGCGAAAGCCACCTTCGGCACTGGAGCCATGTTGGATCTGTGCCTCGACGCGAACCGACCGAGCTTCGAGGCACGCGGCGAGGCGGGGACCATTCCCATCGTGGCGTGGCGCTCGGGAGGCCGGCTCACCTGGGGCATCGAGGCGGTCATGCTGTCAGCCGGAACCGCGGTGGAATGGCTCCGCGACGACATGGGCATGATCGCCACCGCTGCGGAGTCGCATGAGGTCGCCGCCGCCTGCGAGACCGCCGACGGTGTGTGGTTCGTGCCTGCGCTCCTCGGTCTCGGCACCCCTTCATGGGACTACGGCGCCCGGGGAACGCTGCTCGGATTGACCCGTGGCTCGGGACGATCGCAGGTGGTGCGGGCGGTCCTCGAGGGCGTGGCACATCGCGGCGCCGACCTGCTCGAGGCCGCCGAGACCGACGCAGACACCAAGCTCGCATCGTTGCGCATCGACGGCGGCATGAGCGCCAACCCCACGTTCGTGCAGGCATTGGCGAACGCGACCCAGTGCCCGATCGAGATCTCCCCCGTGTTGGAGGCCACGACCTTGGGGGCCGCCTTTCTGGCCGGCCTCGCCACCGACTTCGGATGGACCGGGAATGACGGACAGGCCGACGCCGACTACGGCTGCAGCGTCTCCACTGCTGGCGACGTGAACGGCGACGGCTACGCGG
>JACOTK010000274.1 GCA_016178435.1 Actinomycetota bacterium | reverse complement strand
CCGCATAGCACCTGGACCACCTATCGGGTCCCTCTCACCTCAGTTGACTTCGCGTAGAAATCCAATCAGCTCGTCTGGGCCCAGGAGGTGTTGGGGCCGGATCACGTGGTTTTCGACCGCGTTCCTCGGACTGTTCACGAATGTGGGACGAGCGGGGTCCGCGTCAACATGCTCGAGTCTTACGCCTCCCTGGATCACAACCTCCCGTGGGTGCGTCTCAGGTCCTGTCCCCACGAACAGATAACCGACGGCGTCGCGTTGACGCGCCGCCCAAAGCTTGTTCGGTGGCACGCAGAAGCCCGTTCGCTCGCGGTGCGCGATCTGGGCGGTCATGACCTCGAGCCGTCGTCCATTGACGGTGAGATCAGAGTCGGCCTGTGCATCGCCCTCGAAGCCGGCGGTGACGTCGAAGCCCTCGGCCGCGCAGGAACTGGGCAGCCGCTATCTCACCGACTGCTCCGCAGCGTTGTGCTTCAGGCGTCCGCGACGTCGGCCGGTCCGGTGACTGGCGGCGGCCTTCCTCAGTAAGCCGAGCATGAGCCAGAGTCTCCGCGAGCTGAAGCTCGTCGTCGGTGAGGCGAACCGTCTCGGGCACCCAGCTTCAGCTTCCTCGTGTCCGGCAGATGCCGGCAAGGTCGCACCGTTCGCAAGTGTCACACCAGTTGTTAACCCGCGGCAGGTCGTTGGAGCGGATCGCCTCACCCGCGCCTCGAATCATCTCCGTCGTCTCACCGAGCAGACCGGCGTCGATAATCTCGCGAGTGCTCTTTCCTCGCTCGTCCAGGTTGAGGACTTCGATCAGGTCGGCGGACGATCCCGTCAGCTCCTGGTAACCCATGGCGTAGACATGCAGCTGCTGGCGCGTAACGTCTTCGTCTTGCGCTCGCTCCGTCGACTTGAAGTCGACGATAGAGATCTCGTCCGTGTCCAGACGGCGGATGAGATCGATGCGACCGTTGACCGTGATCCCAGGGCTGACGACGAGTTCGATCTCCTTCTCGGCGTACTCCGTCCGCGGCAGCTGGTCCTGGTTTGCGTCGAGGTAGCGCGTAACAGCTTTGACGGCTGCCCGGCGGAGATCCTCACGAAGTACCGGGTACGCGAACGGAACATGGAGGTGCTGGTCAACAAGCGCGGCTGCTTCACCAGAGTCGGCGAGCTCCCCGGCCATAGCCCGCTTGTGTACCTCCGCCATGCAGTCATGCACCGACTTGCCGTATCCCAGCGCTTCATGGATCGGCGGATTGAACCCATAGAGGAACCGGAGCTTGAACTGATACGGGCACTCGAAGAGGTACTTCAATTCGCTGAAGCTCAATGTCACCTCTGGCGTCTCACGCAGAGGGACGGGCAAGGCCCGTTCCATCTCCCGCTTGACCGGCTTGGTGAGAACCGGCGGATAGGAGGTGACAGCTGTGAACAACGGCGACGGCCGCCGGTATTGGCTGGAGTCGCCGGGTGCGAAGGTGAAGTACAGATACTTCTGACTCCTAGTAGCAGCGACGTAGAAGAGCCGTGTCTCGTCGGCCTCGCCGCCGTCGTAGCGGTCGGGTTTCGCGACCGCCTCTCGGGGCAGCACGTGCCAGACGTTGCGGCCACCTTGGCGCCGGCTCGGGAACCGATTCCTCTGCAGCGCGGGCACGAAGACCACCGGCCACTGGAGCCCCTTGGCCCGATGGACCGTCAGGAGTTGGACGGCGTCTGGTGTGGCGTAGCCAGCGTCGGCCCCGCCTTCCTCGTAGAAGTCCGGAGCGTCCCGGCGCAACCACCACACAAAGCTCTCGTACTTACCAGCCGGGTCGGATTGGAAGTTGATCTGCTCGAAGTCGGAGATCAGCTGGGAAAACTTGCCCAGGTTGTAGAGGACGACCTCGCCTCGAGGCTCACCGGAGGACGACGGTGGGACGATCTCCTCTCGGAAGTCGATCGCCTCGAGGAACGACAAGAAGGTGCGCTGGATGTTGTACGAGCCCCAACGTTCACCCTTGGAGAAGTCGCGCGCCTCGTCGAGGACCCGGATGGCGTTCTCTAGCACCGACTTGTCTACCCCAAGGTCGGCGGCCAGCCATGCATCAACAACGTCCGTCGATGGCACGGCACCGGCTACATACTCGAAGATCATTGCGGCGCAAGTAATCTCGGGCGCTTCAAACAGGTTGTTGAGGCCACCGACGATGTGTGGAATGCCGGCCTTCTTGAACGCTTCGACAATCGGCTCAGCGCTCCGGGCGACGCTCCGCAGCAGCACGGCGCAGTCGGACCAGGAGAGGCCCCGCGGTTCAGCGCCGGGCGCGTCCTGGAACGTGACGCCTCGGAGTTCCTTGATCTGTTCGGCGATCCAGGCTGCCTCTTCTGCCGGGTCCGCGAAGTCGAGCGCAAGGATGTCGCCGCGATCGAAGCCCAGATGGCCCGCAGCGACCATATGCTTGTCGAGGCGGAACGGGTCATTCCGCTGCGCAACTCGTCGGCCAATCTCAACCACGCCTGGCGAGGATCGGAAGTTATCGTCGAGCGTCACGCGATACACGTCGTCGTATCGGTCGCCGAACGTGATGATGCCATCGATGTCGCTGCCGCGCCACTGGAAGATGGTCTGGTCGTCATCACCGACTACGGAGATCACCGCGCCTAGGTCATGGAGCGCTCGAATGAGGCGCTCCTGAAGTGGATTGACGTCTTGGAACTCGTCCACGATCACGTGGCGAACGTGCTGCTTGACGAAAGAGCGCAACGGCTCGTCCTGAGGCAGATCGCCTTCGAGAGCCTCGACGGCCGCCAACAGGATCTCGGAGTAGTCGAGGTAGCGGTGCTGCTCGAGGAGCTGTCGGTACGCAGCCAGGGCATTGACGACCTCGCTAGGTACAGCCCCCCACTGCACGTCGTCCTCGCGGAGGATGCCGAGCAGCTGGATGTAGAGCCGCGAGTCGATGCCACGCCTGAGCTTCTGGCCGGCGCTCGGACCGCTCCGGATCAGCACGCCAGTCAGACCGGACCGGTTGCTGTTGCGGTCAATGAACAGCCTCGTTTGAACGTCGGTCAAAACGCTGAACTTGAGGAACCTGTACAGCTGCGACTGCAGGATGTTCAGCGCATAGGCGTGCATCGTGCCGACGAACATCTCAGCCATGCCGGTGATCTCACCGTGCACCTCCCGCACCAGTCGGTAGATACGGTCCTTCAGCTCGGCAGCAGCCTTGTCGGTGAACGTGAAGGCGACGATCGAAGCTGGCGTGTTGGGCGGTCGCGACAGCAGCTCAGCCACCCGAGCTGCCATGACTTGGGTCTTCCCAGATCCGGCACCAGCGATGATCTGAAGATTCTGCTCCGGAGCGCTGATGGCGTCCTTCTGGCTATCGGTGTACAGGGTTGATGTCACGGCCGGACCTCAATGGTGTTGGGTCCGTTTGCGAGAGACACGGCATGCATCTTGTGTCGGCCGACTACTCCGGACGGATAGCCCAGATGGTAGGTGAACTGGACTCTCCCACGATCGGCCGGTCCGGGCGACGCGAGGGCAATTGAAGCAGCGGTTTGGTTGGCGTAGTTCAGCTGCATTGCCGCGGGCTTGCCTGCCAGGATGCCGGCGACGGGACTGAGGAGCGACATGCGCACGATGCGCACACCCTCCCGCGTGAGGTGCACCACGAACTTGCGCTTCAGGAATTCGCCGAGTGCCTCCGTCGACTCGATTCCAGCGCGGCGACGCGCAGCCCGCGAGGACACGAGCGCCATGTCAGCGAGCCACAGGGAGTCCCGATCCCAGCCACGGAAGTAGCGCCCAGGGTCCGGCACGGCGAGGAGATTCGCCACCCACTTCGGCAAGCGCTCAGCGAACCGCCGGTCGTGGTGGAACAACCAGCGCAAGAGATCGGTCTCATCCCGGACCCAGTCAGCCTGCGTCAGATCGGCGAAACGATCCTTCTTAGTTTGGGCCTTCACCTCGAACCACGCGAAACCCCCACCGCGAAGCGAGGCCCGAACGTCGCCGAGGCCGTCGAGTGGTTGTGCTACAGCGTCGGTGACGTCGAGGCCGAGCCGCTCCACAGCTTCCACAAGAAGCCCCACGATTACGTCGGGGTACATGCCGCAGCGATCGATCGAATACTCGTAAGTCAGCCGGCCATGCTGAATGTCTATGTCTGCGGCGTCGTGGCGGAGCACTGCCGCGAGCAGATCCTCGATGGCCGCGGCGCTTGCGTTCGCCAATCCAGACCCAGGCTGCCGACCCGCCATATCGTCACCGTACTGCGTGCCGCGTTGGAAGGCGGTGCGACCACCAGTCCATGAGCTCGGCGTCATCCTTCAAGCCGAACGCCTCGCACATCAGCCTTGCCGACTTTGCGAGCTCCGCGAACCGCACAGCAGGCACCGTCGCGCGGGTGGCACGCTCGAAGTATTGCGCAGCCTCACTCCACGCGTCGCGGTCGGCCGGCAGCGGAAGATCCAGCACATCCGAGGCGCTGAGTTTCAGCGCCTCGGAACTCAGGGCAGCGCCCAAGTGCCGCCTTGCGGCGAGGAGTGTCACCGGCGGAGAGGACAGCAGCGCGCCGAGACACCACAAGTCCTCGACGTGGTCGGCCGTGATCGAGAGCACTGGCACTGACGGCAGGTACTGGCCGCTGGCGTCAACGAAGGCTTCGAGCACCTTGGTCTGGGTGGCGAGCATCAACTTCGGGCGCAGCCGACTTCGCGCCCACTCCTGGAGCCGCGGCTCCAGCCGGCTGATGTCGACGCGCGGGTACTGAAACGTCGCCTTGGCGAACTTTGTCGACCTCGAACCCCACGGCACCTGGGCGGGATCGAGCAGCCCAGACGTCACGAGTGGCGGATACTCAAAGTCGTCGGCGTCCTGGACATCTACGACGCAACCGCGTAGGCCGTAGTACTGGTCGCGGAAGTCGGCGGTCGCCGATGCGAGGTCGCGAACGGCGCCATCGACGCGGAGTTGCCGTTCCGGGACGCCCTTCGTGGCCGCCAGCAGAACTGACCAGGTCGGCCCTTCGAGCTCACCTGCAGCAACCGACCCGGCTGCAGCGAATGCACGGTTGTGGAGCAGTTCCACGACCGGCGGCGTCTGGCCTCGAACCAGCACCACAGCGCATACGCGTACGGACGCATCAAACACCTTGTCCTCGCAGATCCAGGCGGCACGCATGCCACTGCGCTGAAGAACGATCTCTCGAGCACCGGAAGCGTCCCGGGTGGATAGGACCGAGATCGGTTGAATGAGGCACGCGACTCCGTCAGCCGCCTTGGCCGCCTCCACCGCGAGAATTAGGAACAGCACAGCCGTGTCCGTGAGTCCCGCGACGGCGGAACCGAACCGTCCGCGGAGCCGCGCCGTGTACGCCTCCGATCGAGCGGTCTCGGACGCAAGCTGGCTCAGGAATGGTGGATTCCCGATCACCAGGTCGAAGCCCTCGGCCGCTCCTACGTCGTTCTTCAGACTCTGCCAGGAGCAGGTGCTGAAGAGTCCGTCTTCCTCAGCGACGACTTCAAGGGCGTCGGCGCAGAAGATGCGCCCCTGGAGTACATTGACCGTCACGGTTCCGTGGCTCGCGTGAGCGAGGCTCGTCACGCAGAGGTCGACGGCTGCCTGATCGATGTCGATTCCCACCAAGCACTCGCCGTACGCAACGGCTGCCGCTTCCGGCCTGGGTACCCCCAGCGCCTCGAGCCTCTGTCGAATCCGGTCTCCGGCCGCGGAGAGGAAGTTGCCGCTGCCGCAAGCGGGATCGAGAATGCGAAGACCACATACCCAACTGAGATCATCGCCGCAGGCGTCGAGCAGAGGGTCAAGTGCAAGCGTCAGCAAGTTGGCTACAACGTCGGGTGGCGTGTAATAGACGCCACCGCGCTTCCTCTCCCCGCTCATCTCGAGGAGTTGCTCGTGGCGGGCTCCGACTCGGTGAGACGCGAGTTCTGGATCGAGTGCCTCCGGTTCGACGACGCGATCAGCCTCCGGTGCCATCGACTCCGCCGCGAACAAGTCGAGT
>JACOTK010000273.1 GCA_016178435.1 Actinomycetota bacterium | reverse complement strand
TGATGTCGCCCAACATGCCGCCGCCCTCGAGCACAAACGACCGATCCGTGGCGAAGGACACGAAGCGCCGTTGCCCCGGCGGGTCACCAGGACGCCAGGCACCGGAGACGGGAAGGGGGGCGCTCATCCGTCCAAGGGTATCGCCGCGGGCTCGATGATCTGATCCTCCGCCGGCATGGGGGTCACGGGCAGGTCGTCGAGCACGGGCAGGTCGTCGAGGACCGCCAATACCTGGGGAGTAAGAAGCTCCACGGCAAGGACAAGTCCCACCAACCCGAGCGCGAACACCACCGTGGTGCTCTGGAGTCCGATCACATCGGCCACCGATCCGTGGAGCATCGAGCCGACAGGATAGAGAACGCCCAGCGCCACGAAATAGAGGCTCAGAATACGCCCTCGGAACACCACGGGGGCTCGCAGCTGCACCACGGTCGACAGACCCGACAGGATGCCGATGTAGCCCATGCCGACCAGAGCCAGCAGCCCGACGGCAAAGGTGAGGTTCGGCGAGGATGCGTAGACGCACAACAGAAGGGGTGTCGCGATGAGGTTGGCGAGGATCATGCGGCGTCGCCCGAATCGAGTGGCCATCGGCACGATGGCAAGTGCTCCCAACACCGCGCCAACCCCCTGAGCAGTGGTCAGGGCGCCCGTTCCTGCAGCGGTCTGGTCGGCTCCCCCATCTCCGAGGTGAGCCGCCATGGCGGGAACGAGCGCGATGAAGGGCGAGATCAGGACGGCCACCACGGCGATGAGCCCTATGGCCGTGCGACACCCGGGCTCAGCGCTCGCCGCCCTCGCTCCGGCACGAATCCGATCCCAGGTGCCCCCCTCCTCGGAGGGAATGCGATCAGGGAGGCGGATGACGGCAAAGGCCGCGATGCCGGCAAAAAAGGAAAGAGCGTTGATGAGAAAGGCCAGCTCGAACGAGCCCAGCGAGATGACCAAACCCGCGAGAGCCGGGCCGATGACCCGACCGAGGTTGTACTGGGCTGAACCGAGGGACACCGCCCCGAGCAGGTCCTCACGAGGCACGACATCGGGCAGAACCGACTGATGAAACGGCATGCGCAACGCGCTGATGCAGCCTCCGAGGAAGACCATCACCGTCACCGTGCCCGGGGACGCCCGGTCGGTGACGAACAGGAGCGCCAACACCGAGGCCAGCGTCGCCTCCGCTGACTCGGCGACGATCACGAATCGTCGCCGATCGAGCCGATCGGCGAGCGCCCCGCCCACCGGTGAGAGAACACCGATCGGCAGAAATGCGGCAACCGCCACCAGCGCGGTCCAGGAGGCCTTTCCCGTCGCCTCGGTCACATAGGCCCCGACGGCAACCGCCTGCATCCACGAACCTGCGTTGGAGATCATCCCCCCGGACCACAGAAGGGCGAAATCACGGTGTCGGAAGGGGCGCAGCGACGAGAAACGACCGGTAGGCGGTCGTGGCGCGTCACCTGATGATTCCATCGTCGGTACGGTACCTGCTCGCACGGAGGGGACGGGCGCCCGTGCGCCTGCCTCCCGCCCGCGCAGTAACGTCGGCGCGTGACGAACCAACACCCTTTTCGTTTCGGACTCTCCCTCCTGGGCTTCGACCACGGCCATGACTGGCCCGAGACCGCTCGGAGGATCGAGGACCTGGGGTTTGCCACCCTGTTGGTGCCGGACCACTTCGGTGATCAGCTCGCCCCGTTCCCGTCGCTGATGGCGGCGGCGGCCGCCACCCGCACCCTGCGGGTCGGCACCTACCTGTGTGCCGTCGACTTTCGACATCCGGCGATGTTGGCCAAGGAGGCCGCAACCGTTGACCTTCTCTCGGGGGGACGTTTCGAGCTCGGCCTGGGCGCAGGTTGGAAGAAGGCCGAGTACGACGAGACGGGCCTGAGCTTTGCGTCCGGCCCGACCCGTCGTGCGCGCCTGGAGGAGGCCGTGACGATCGTGAGGGGCTTGTGGTCGGGCGCTCCTTTCTCCTTCAAGGGCGATCACTATGCGATCGACGATCTGGTCGGCCGACCTCTGCCGTTCGATGGACTGAACCCACCCATCCTGATCGGCGGGGCGGGCCCTGCCATGTTGGCTCTGGCAGCCCGCGTGGCCGACATCATCAGCATCGCGCCGCGCACCTCCGATGCCGGGACTCGCGACGACTCCGACATCACGGAATCCTCGCTGGTCTCGAAGCTCGCCATCGTTCATGAGGCTGCCGGACCACGACACGATCAACTGGAGCTCAACGCACTGGTCCTCGCTGTCCGCATCACCGACGATCGTGATGGCGCCGCACTCGAGCTCGGCCGGCGCTACGGACTCGCGCCCGCCGAGGTATTGACCAGCCCCCATCTGCTCGTGGGCAGCATCGACCAGGTTGTCGACAGCCTCGTCGAACGTCGTGAGCGGTTCGGCCTGTCCTACGTCACGGTTGCCGAGCCCGCGCTCGGCGACCTCGGCCCGATCGTGGCTCGTCTCGCCGGAACCTGACCACGGGACGGGTGATGGCGCAGGAGGGAGCGCGGGTCACCGGGCGCGTGGGGCGGGCGGACCGATGAGCCATGGGAGGTGACCTGGAGCCCGTGTCTCTCAACCGCGTTCGTCACGCATGGCGACACGCGGCAGGGCCGGGGTGGGCCGAAGACGATCGCCTACCGGACCGGCGGCAACCTGGCCGACCACCACTCGGTGACCTCGGGACCGAGGCCGTAGGCCTCAGTCGACACCGCTGCCGCGGCAAGCAGGGCCTCCCGGGTCTCGTACGGGTCGGACGCACGCGAGGCCACGCGAACGAGATCCGCCGCCGTGTCCCACCTGTCGCCGTGCAGGGGCAGCGGGATGGCACGCACCTGGCCGGCCCGTAGCTTGAGCCCTCCTCGCACCAGTGCCGCCCCTGCAGCGGAGCGAAAGCCCCAGACCGACACCGGGGGGGCAAGCAACACGGCCGCAACATGCCAGAGGTCATCAGGGTCGGCGAGCACCGAGATGGCCGGCGTCGAGGGAAGCCAAACGCCGTCCTCGTCCACGGCAGCCTCGAGCACGGAGGTCTGGGTTGCCACCACGACCTTGGGGACGAGACGAGATCGCGCCCAGGGGCCGAAGGCGCTCGATGCCTCGAGGGCGCCAAGGTCAACGCGTGGCGCCGTCCATCGCCGACGCCCGAACCGCGAGGGTTCGGTCCCCCACCGACAACGCGCCGGGTCGATGAGGCCCACCGTCATCAGACGTGGGAATCGGCGCTCGTCGAGCTCGTCGTCTGGGTCGTCCACCACGAACGGACTCACCCCGTAGTACTGGTCACGGAAGTCGGCGACGACCCGCCAGCGATCACCGATCATCTCGCCGTTGCCTGCGAGCCCGGCAGACGGCACGCCCATGGCGTCGGCGACGAGATGAGACCAGTTCGCGCCCTGCCGCAGCTCGTCGATGACCACGTTCGTGTCGTGGCGGTGTCGCGGCGGTACGCCGGTGTAGGTGCGCAACACCACCGACCGATCGGTGCGCTTGCACACCACGATGACGCACACGTCGACCGAGGCGCCGAAGAGTTCCTGGCCGGGCAGCCACAGCACCTCGGGTGTCATCTCGGCAAGGACCGCCCTGCGGACCCCCTGAGCGTCACGTACCGCCAAGGTCGACTGCGGCAGGACCAACGCCACGCTTCCGCCGGCGCTCACCAGGCGACAGGCCATCACCCAGAACAGGGCAGCGGTGTCGGCATAGCCACCCAGACCTTCGCCGAATCGCCGAGCCAGGGCCTCCGCCTCCTCACGGGTCCGCACGGTGGCCAGGGCAAGCTGGCTCAGAAAGGGAGGATTGCCCACCACGACATCGGGACGCTCCGGCCAGTCGTCGACGTCGAGCGTCAGCGCATCGGCGACGACCAGTCGAGGAACAGCCCGTCCATCACACCACAGCGCCAAGGTCGCCTCGCTCACCGCTACCGCCACCGGGTCGAGATCGGCGCCGATCAGACACCGTCCCACCACGGCTTCGCGGGCAAGACCCCGGGCAGCGAGGGCATTGGCCGCCGCCAGGAGAAAGACTCCCCCACCGACAGCGGGATCGCAGATCACCGGTGTCCCGCCGGCACGCTCCCCGACGGCGCCCAGCGCCCAGCTCACCACGACCGAGGCAACGGCGCCGGGCGTGTAGAAGGCGCCGCGTCGCCTCCTCGTCCCCTGGTCGAGGAGTGTCTCGTAGAGAGCTCCCAACAACTCGGGACGCGCCGCCTCGCCGGGAATCGTGATCGGCATCGGGGAGCCCCACTGATCGAGGAGCGCCAGGGGAGGCAACGGCGTGCCGCGGTGCTGCGCGATGGCAACAGCCACGCCGGCGATGACCCGTGCCCGGGCTCCCGGAGTGTCGGCGGCAGTGTTGGGACCTGTGTCCAGATGCGCGGCCAGGGCCGTCAACAAGGAGCGATCGGCGCCGGACACGGCGGCAGACACCGCTCAGGCAGGCTTGCGCTCGGCGTCCAGATCGTCCCACAGGGCAAGGCTGCGCAGGCGCGGGTCGTTCGAGAAGAGCTCGGTGATCGGCAGATCGAGGCCGAGTCTCTTCTGGAGGAGGCGCACCTCGTTCTCCTGATCCCACAGGACGAGGGTCACCACGACCCCTTCGGTCCCGGCACGAGCAGTGCGCCCGGACCGGTGCAGATAGGCCTTGTGGTCCGAAGGCGGGTCGTAGTGGACAACCACGTCGATCTCGTCGACGTGGATGCCGCGGGCCGCCACGTCGGTGGCCACCAGGACGTGGAGCTTGCCCGTCCCGAAGTCGGCCAGTGCCCGCTCGCGTGCGGATTGACGAAGGTCGCCGTGGATGGGCTGGGCCTTCACGCCCTCCTTGCCGAGTTGCTCTGCAAGACGGTCGGCGCCGCGCTTGGTGCGCACGAAGACCATGCAGCGAAAGGCTCCCTGGGCGATGGACGCCACCACCTTCACCTTGTCCATCTGATGGACGAGCAGGAAGCGCTGGGTCATCTCGTCGACCGTCACGTTCGCCTGGGCGACCTCGTGAAACACGGGGTCGTTCATGAAGGTCGCCACCAGGTGATCGACCTCACGGTCCAGGGTGGCGGAGAACAGTAACGTCTGATGCGGAACCGTCATGTGACGCAGCAACCACGTCACCTGTGGCAGGAAGCCCATGTCGGCCATGCGGTCGGCCTCGTCGAGCACCAGGTGCGATACATCGTCGAGGGCGACGTCCTCGCGGCCGACGAGGTCGATGAGTCGACCGGGAGTGGCGACGACGATGTCGACGCCCTTGCGAACCGCCTTCGACTGGCGCTCCAGATCGGTGCCCCCGTAGATCGCCTTGATCGTCAGCCCGCGAGCCTCGGCCAACGGCTTCAGCTCGTCACAGACCTGCACGGCCAGTTCCCGGGTGGGAACGAGAATGAGTCCGCTGATGTGGCCCGTCTCGGCCTTGGCCACACGCTCGAGCAGCGGGATGCCGAAGGCCAGCGTCTTTCCTGAACCGGTCTTGGCCTTGCCGCAGACGTCATGCCCGGCCAGCGCGTCGGGAATGGTCATGGCCTGCACCGGAAACGGCTCGTCGATGCCCTTGGCGGCAAGTGATTCGACGATGTCGTGAGATACGCCGAGATCGGCGAAGGAACTGCTCATGTTGTCAATACTCCTCCCGGCCCCATGGCCGGCAATCGTTACGTTGGGTCTGCCCCTGGCGACTCCGTAGCGATTGCATTCGAGAAGCATTGAGGTGACCCGCGAGGAACGCCCGAACGGCACCTCGCAAGTGGATGCCACAAGCGTACCTGCTTCCCGGTCGAATAGGCGCGATGCTCGGCGGATGGGGATCATGGTGCGACGCCCGGAAGCGGGGGCGCCATCCCCGGGCAGAAGGGGATCAGTCCCGGAAGTCGAGAAACCCTCGAACGGCCTCTTCGAAAGCCGCGTCGTCGAGGCTCCCCCGCAGGGCCGCGATCATCTCGGCATCGTCGCCCACCAGGCGCCGAAGCGGGAACCCGGAGTCGGTGGCCGCCTCGAACACGGCGTCGGCTACACGAGCCGGATCGGCGGGCTCTCCCCTGCCCGGAAGGCGGGTATAGGCCTCGTTCCAACGAGCCATACGCTCGGCATAGATCGGGGCAACCTCACCGACGGCGCAGGGTCTGAGGCCGAAGGCCGTCGGGAAGCTCCCCGGCTCGATGACGGCAATCCTGATCCCATGGGGCGACACCTCATAGTGCAACGCCTCACACATGGCTTCGAGCGCCCTTTTCGACGCCGAGTAGACACCCGAATACGGATTCGTGACCAGAGCGGCAAGCGACGAGATGTTGACGATCACCCCGGCGCCCTGGTTGCGCATGACCGGCAGCACCACCTGGGTGACGCGCATCATGCCGAACAGGTTGGTGTCGAACAACGCCCGGGCCTGGGCGATGGTTGTGGCCTCGACGGCGCCTTGGAGCCCGACCCCCGCATTGTTGACCAGCACGTCGATGCGCCCATGGCGGCTCAGCACGCCCTCCACCGATCGATCCACCGAGACCGCATCGGTGACGTCGAGTTGATCGACCTCCGCCTCCACGCCTGCATCGGCGAGGGCACTGCGCAAACCGGCGTCACGGTCGAGATCGCGCACGGTCGCCACGACGGTCATGCCGCCCTCGGCCAGGCGAACGGCGCTCAACAGGCCAAAGCCGCTCGAGCAACCGGTGAGAAGTGCGACGGCCATCCCCAAGAACCTAGATGCTCAACCGGCATGCGACGCGAACGGGAATCAGGTTCTCGTCAATCCCCAACCACGGGGACCGCCCCGACGCTCGAACCACTCCAGCAACTCATCGGCCAGGAGCGGCTCACAGATCTGAAATCCCTGGGCGTGATCGCAGCCGAGGTCGATCAGGCGATCGAGCACCGCCACGCTCTCCACCCCCTCGGCGACCACACTGAAGCCGAGGTTGTGACCGAGGTCGATGATCGAGCGCACGATCATCTCGCTGCCCTGATCGCTCAACATGGTGCCGATGAAGCTCCGGTCGATCTTCAGCTCGCTCACGGGAAACTCACGAAGGTTCGCCAACGAGAACGAGCCCGTCCCGAAGTCGTCGATCGCCAGGCGCATGCCGAGATCGGTCAGGCGACGCAGCACCGCACTCACCTGCCCGGAATCGTCCATCAGGTCTCGCTCCGCCACCTCCATCACGACCTCACGGGGGTCGACGCCGGAGCGATTGAACTCATCGGCCAGATAGTCGGCCAGTGTCGGGTCGTACAGGTTCCGAATCGAGAGGTTGACGGCGAGCCCGACCCCCAGGTCGAGGCTCGACCAAAGTCCGTACTGGTGGAGACCGGTTGCGATCACCTCACGAGCGAGCGCCTGTATGGCCCCGGACAACTCGGCCAACTCGATGAACGCCGAGGGACGCAGCAGCCCCTGTTCGGGGTGACGCCAACGAACGAGAGCCTCGATGTCGACGACATCACCGCCGGCGAGGGCGATCTTCGGTTGGTAGTAGACAACCAGCTCGTCGTGATCGACGGCATGGTGCATCTCGCCGAGCAGCTTGATCCGATCCATGCTCCTGCGGTCGTCGTCCGCCACATAGAACGCAAATCCCGAACCCGACCGCTTCGCCGCGTACATCGCCACGTCCGCTCGTTGCACCAGCCCCTCCGGGTCTGTCCCGTGGTCGGGAAAGACGGCGATACCGATGCTCGGGCTTGATCGCAGCTCGACGCCGTTGATCCGGAACGGCTCGGAGAAGGCCGCTCCGATCTTCGCTGCCACCTCACGCGAGGCGGTCTCGTCGGCTGCGGTGGTCAGGAGCACTGCGAACTCATCGCCGCCGATGCGCGCAATCGTGTCGGACTCCCGCAGGAGGAGTCGAAGGCGCTGAGCGATCTGTCGGAGCAACTCGTCGCCGACGAGATGGCCGAGCGTGTCGTTCACCTCCTTGAACTGATCAAGATCGATCAACAGGAGCACCACCGAGGTGCCGCGCCGCGAACCCTCGGCCAGGACCCACCCCAGTCGCTCGTTGAACAGGGCCCTGTTCGGCAGGCCGGTCAGGTTGTCGTGCATCGCCTGATGACGCAGCGCCTCCTCAACCTGCATCTGGGTCGTCACGTCCTCGAAGGCAAAGCCGGCGCATTCATTGGGAAGCGGGAACACCCGTAGGAACATCGCCACCCGCTCCCCGTCACGGTTCACGTAGTCCACCTGATCGAAAACCTCGGGTTCGCCACGTCTGATGACCCCGGCAACCCTGTCGGCGATGTCGGCCCCGCTCAGCTCGGGGAAGACCTCATCGAACGCGCTTCCGACGAGCGACTCGCCGGATCGACCCAACAGCGCCCAGGCGGCCGGGTTTCCCGAGAGCAGGCGCAGCGAGCCTGCCTCGTCACGCTCGGTCAGTTGCCAGACGAACAGGCCGACCTGCATGCTCTCGACGATGTCGTTGTACTGGGCGATGAGCTGCTCGTCGGCCTTCTGACCGGAGATGTCGACCAACACACCCCGGATGATCCGTTGGCTTCCCAATCCCGCCTGTGGACCTCGCATGAAGTTTCGGACCCACACCACCCGGCCGTCCGGACGGATCACCCGAAACTCCATTTGGACCCTGTCGTCCTCGACGTTGGTTCCCTGTCCGTCGCCCAACACGCCCACGAGGTCATCGGGGTGGATGCACGAGGCGAAGAACCCCGGCACGTACAGGTCCTCGGGAGGGTACCCGAACAGGCTCTCGACGCTCGGACTCACGTAGGTGAGCGCCAGGGCTTCGAGGTCGATCTCCCACACGACAGCGTCGACCCCTTCCACCAGACCGGTGAAATGCAGCCGCGCCTGGCGTTCGGAGTCGGCCACGATGCCCACGGTCAACACGACCATCACCGCGGCGATCATGAAGGTCAGGACCCCCACGATCGCACTGGGGGTGTCGCGCCACGCTGCCGCGACGCTGAAGGAAGCGGTCCCCACCGCGGTCACCCAGAGCGCCAGGCGACGGTCGAACCCCACGGCGGCGAGAGCCACCGAGGCAAGAGCCACCAGGAGAGCCGGCGTCCAGACGCCGTCGAACCAACCATGAAAGATGCTCGCCCCGATCACATCCAGGAAGACCGTCGACGGATGAAGCCGATGATGACGCCGCAGATCGGCCGTCAGGACGAGGTTGTAGGGCGTGGCGGCCACCATGAGCAACAGTGCGATCCGAAACCGATCGTCACCGACGGCGGGGACAAGGACCGCGGCGACCCCCAGCGCCGTGAAGGCTGCGGCCCGGACGAGAAAGACGATCGACCACAGGCGAAGACCGCGCCGGTCGATAACAGGCCATCTGCTGCCAGGATTCTCTCTGTTATGACCCAGCGTGCTGCCCCCCATACCTACAGTGTGCACCATTTGGAGGATGACCACCAGATCGGGCAGGACCCAATGGAACGAGCGCCGAACCGACGAGGGAGACCCGCCATGAAAGGATGTCCGCCATGCAAGCGGACTCGCTGATGGACGACGCACTGGCCGGCTCGGATGATTGGCCCGCACAAGCCGTTGCCGTTGGTGTCGTCGATTCGACGGCGCACCACATCGCTCACGGCACGATTGGGGAGGTGCTCGAGTGGGCCTCGGTGACCAAGCTCCTCACTGCGCTCGCCACGTTGGTGGCGCTCGAGGAACAGATCGTCGATCTCGACGATGAGCTCGGACCCCCGAATGCGACCCTCCGCCACCTGCTGGCACACGCATCCGGGCTGAGCACCGACAGCCACGAGGCGCTCGCACCCCCGGGAACCCGACGCATCTACTCCAACACGGGTTTTGAGCTCGTCGCCGATCACGTCTCCCGGCAAGCCGAGATGACCTTCGTCGAGTACCTGAACCAGGCGGTGCTCGATCCGCTCGGGATGACCTCGACGAGCCTCGATGGCTCCCCTGCATGGGGCGCTCGGGGTCCACTGGTCGACCTCCTGAGGCTGGGCGCTGAGCTCCTCACGCCGACGATCGTGTCGCCGACCACGCTGGGCAGGGCCACGACCGTCGCCCTGCCGGGCCTGGCCGGTGTGCTGCCGGGCTTTGGTGAGCAGGTTCCCAACGACTGGGGACTGGGCTTCGAGCTCCGAGACGGCAAGTCGCCGCACTGGACGGGTCGCACGAACTCACCTCAGACCTTCGGGCACTTCGGCCGGGCCGGAGGCTTCCTCTGGGTGGACCCCGTCGCCCAGCTCGCCTGCGCCTGCCTGACCAACCGCTCGTTCGGTCCGTGGGCGGCGCGGGCCTGGCCGGTCCTCGGCGACGCGGTGCTGCGCGCTCGGCGCCTCGATTGGCCGCCAATTGCCTGATCGTCCCTGCGCGGGGATGATGGGGCCGCCAAGGCCATCCGATCGAAGGAAGAGACATGCACGAGTGGAGTGATGCGCACCTGATGGTGCGGGAAGCGGTTCGCCAGTTCATCGACAAGGAGATCAAGCCCAACCTCGAGGAGTTGGAGCACGGCGACACACCCCCGTACGACACGCTTCGCAAGTTCTTCAAGTCGTTCGGGATGGATGTGATGGCGCGCGAGAACGCGTTGAGCCAGATCAAGCGGGAGAAGGAGGCCGCCGAGGCCGTTGCCCGTGGCGAGACCCCTCCCGAGAAGGAGCCGGGCGGACTTGCCGGCATGGGCGGAGGCGAGGCAGCGGGCCTCGCGATGATTCCCATCATCGAGCTGTGTCGTTACTGTCCCGGCATGGTCACCGCCATGGGCGTGAGCATGGGACTCACCACCGCAGCCATCATGTCGAAGGGCACCATCGCACAGAAGGAACGTTGGGGCGTCGACCTGGCCACCATGGACAAGATCGGCTCGTGGGCGATCACCGAGCCCGATTCAGGCTCGGACGCCTTCGGCAGCATGAAGTCGACGGCTCGTCGTGACGGTGACGAGTACATCCTCAACGGGTCGAAGACCTTCATCACCAATGGGCCGTACGCAGACACGATCGTGTTCATCTGCAAGCTAGACGAGGGCAATCCGCCCAAGGACCGCAAGGTGTTGACCTTCGTGCTCGACTCGGGCATGCCCGGCCTCGAGCAGTCCAAGCCGCTTCGCAAGATGGGCATGCACTCCTCGCCCACGGGACAACTGTTCCTCACCGATGTGCGTGTCGGCAGGGATCGCCTGCTGGGCGAGACCGAGGACGTCCCCGCTCGTTCCGGCGCCAAGGACACGTTCTCCATGGAGCGCAGCGGCGTGGCCGCCATGGCCCTCGGCATCGTGAGCCAGTGCCTCGATCTGTCGGTGGAGTACGCCAAGACCCGAATCCAGTTCGGCAAGCCCATCGGCGAGTTCCAGTTGATCCAGCTCAAGCTGGCCAAGATGGAGGTGGCACGTCTGAACCTGACCAACCTCGTGTTCCGTCAGCTCGAGATGCAGGCTGCCGGCAAGAACCTGACGCTTGCCGAGGCCTCCGCCTCGAAGCTCTACGCTGCGCAGACGGCGATGGATGTCACGGTCGAGGCGGTGCAACTCTTCGGCGGCAACGGCTACATGGCTGAGTACCAGGTCGAGCAACTCTGCCGGGACGCGAAGGTCCTCCAGATCTACGGGGGGACCGACGAGATCCAGGTTTCGCAGATCGCGCGAGATCTCCTCGCCGACAAGTAGGCCGGGCGCACCTTCGGGTGTTCCACCAACGACCGACACCCCACCCTTCCGGTGGCGGGTGTCGGTCGTTGTCGCGTGGGGGGGGTCTCTGGGAGCGGATGTGCCCCGGATCAGCGCTCGGTGGAGACAGGCATCGACACCGCGCCTCCCGACGCCATGATCGCCTGAATGGCCTGCTGGTCGGAAGGCGATGGGAGACCCCAACCCATGCGATAGCCGAAGACCTCGGTGGCGGTCGTCGAGCCGAAACGGCCGTCCAGGATCTCGAGTTGGTCGGCGCCCACCAGCGCAGGGTGTGACCGCCCGCATGCACGGGTCAGCTGCAGGATCTCATGACGCAAGGTGGCCACATAGCTTGCGAGGCGCACCGACTTCAGCTCGGGGTCCAGACCTCGGGACAGCCACCGTGACTGGGTGGCCACCCCCGACGGGCAACGTCCCGTATGGCAGCGTTGCGCCTGGATACACCCGATGGCGAGCATGGCCTCTCGCCCGACATTGATCATGTCGGCTCCCAGGGCAAAGGCGAGCAACGCCGCGTCGGGAAAGCCCAGCTTTCCCGACCCGATGAAGACCACTCGCTCGGCCATGCCCGCTTCATGGAAGATGCGGTACACACGACTCATGCCCACCTTGAAGGGCAGCGAGACGTGGTCGGAAAACGCCAGGGGCGCCGCCCCCGTGCCACCCTCGCCACCGTCCACCGTGATGAAATCGACCCCCCGATCGGTCGTCGCCATGAGGTGGGCCAGCTCGCGCCAGAACTCGTCGTCGCCCACGGCCGACTTGATGCCCACCGGCAGGCCCGTCGCCTGGGCAATCGTCTCCACGAAATCGAGCATGGAATCGACGTCGTGGAACGCACCGTGGCCCGCTGGACTGAGGCAGTCGCGCCCCATCTCGACACCGCGAATCGCGGCGATCTCCAGCGTGACCTTTGCCGCCGGCAGCACGCCGCCGAGCCCCGGCTTTGCCCCCTGACTGAGCTTGATCTCGATGGCGCGCACGGGCGCGGTGTCGACCGTTTCGAGGAGCCGGGCAAGATCGAAGCGGCCGTCCTCGTCTCGACAGCAGAAATAGCCGGTGCCGATCTGAAAGATCAGATCACCCCCGTGACGATGATGGGGGGTCAGGCCACCCTCACCGGTGTTGTGCAGACACCCTGCGATGCCTGCGCCCTCGTTGAGCGCGGTCACGGCTGCAGCGCTCAGCGCCCCGAAGCTCATACCCGAGACGTTCACCGCCGAGGGCGGGCGAAAGGCAAGACGTCGTCCCCGATCGCCGCCGAGCACCTTCGCCGCCGGCAGGTGCTCGGGCCCGCTGCGCACCGGGGGATCCAGCGGAAACGCGGTCTGCTTGACGATCAGGTAGTTGGGCGCAAGCTCCATGTCCTGATCGGTGCCGAAACCGAAGTAGTTGTTCTCCTGCTTCGAGGAGGCGTACACCCAGCGGCGGTGATCCCGACTGAAGGGTCGTTCCTGATCGTTGTCGGTGACGATGTACTGGCGAAGCTCGGGCCCGACCATCTCCAACAGGAATCGAAGATGGCCGATGATCGGAAAGTTCCGCAAGATCGCGTGGTGTCGCTGCATGAGGTCGTGAGCGGCGAGAGCCACGAGCCCCAAGACCAGGACCAGTCCCGTTACCGCCAAAGGGTTCACCCGTGCATCCACGCCTTCGATCAGGCCGGACCCACGCTACGGCACAACCTGCTCATCCGGCGACGCCATGGTACCGCCGTGCACGGCGGCTGCATCGGATGGGCGTGCGCCCAATCCCCGTCGACACGACCCCTCTCGCCCGGGCTCCGGTGCGGAGACAAGAAGGGGTCCGGCCCGGACTCCTGTGTCAGCTCCCGAACATCGAGATGCCGGCCAAGAGGCCACCGTCGATGACGTGCTCGGTGCCCGTGATGTAGCTGCTCTCGTCACTGGCCAGGAAGAGCACCAGCGAGGCGACGTCCTCGGGAGTGCCGCAACGTGGGACGGGCAGCTTGTGGAACATGGCGTCGTAGTCGACGCCCTCGAGGCCCGGGGGACGGATCATCGGGCCGACCTGGTTGATGCGGATGACGTCCATGTAGTCGTCGGTCGACATGTCGACCAGGGGCGACATGCGGGCAATGCCGGCATTGTTGACCAGCACGTTGATGGCCCCGAAGGACTTCTCCGTCAGCTCCACCGCCTCGCTCCACTGCTGCTCGTCGCCCACGTCGTGGGACATGGCGACGACGGCATCGCCCAACTCGTCGGCAAGCGCCTTGACCTCGTCGGCGAGG
>JACOTK010000272.1 GCA_016178435.1 Actinomycetota bacterium | reverse complement strand
GGATTGGATCATGGTGCGGCGATCGGGCCCGCGAGCGCCGGGGTAGGCCTTGGCTGCTGCGGATTCGGCGTCGTCAGGGGTCAGTGTCACCCCGAGATCGTACGTGACCACGGTCCGAAAACCGAGATCGGACACCTCCGAAGAGGTGTCCGATCTCGGTGATTCGATGGTTGGCGAGGCTCAGCCCGCAACGGGAAGGTCCATGGCCATGTCCTCGGGCTCGCGCTTGGAGAACGCGATGGCCCCGAGGAGAACCACGAGTGACACGCCTGCGATGGTCAAACGACCGGCATCGTTGTCCTGCATGTTGATGACCGCAGGAAGGATCAGGAGGGAGATCAGGTTCATGACCTTGATGAGGGGGTTCAGGGCGGGACCGGCCGTGTCCTTGAACGGGTCGCCCACGGTGTCGCCGATGACCGCGGCCTTGTGCGCCTCGGATCCCTTGCCACCCTCATGGCCGTCCTCGATGTACTTCTTGGCGTTGTCCCACGCCCCACCCGAGTTGGACAGGAAGTTGGCCATGAGCTGACCGGTCAGGATGACCGCCGCCAGGAAGGCGCCGAGAGCGTAGTAGTTGATGCCGAAGCCGATGATCACCGGGGTGAGCACCGCAAGCAGTGCGGGGGTGGTCAGTTCGCGCAACGATGCGGCGGTGCAGATGTCGATGACGGGTCCATAGTCGGGCCGCTTCTCGCCGCTCATGATCTTGCCGTCGGCGAACTGGCGGCGAACCTCCTGAACCACGACTCCTGCGGTTCGGCTCACCGCTCGAATTGCCAGGCTGGAGAACAGGAAGGCGATCGAGCCACCAATGAGCAGCCCGATGAAGGTCTTGGGGTCGGCGACGTTGATCTGGATCACACTGAAGATGCTCGACCCGGCTGCCTCGAGACGTTCGATCTGAAGCACCGAGAGCGTCTCGTTGGCGATGGTCTCGATGTACGAGGCGAAGAGCGCCACGGCGGCGATGACGGCCGAGCCGATGGCAAAGCCCTTGGTCACGGCCTTGGTGGTGTTGCCCACCGCATCCAGGCTCACCATGATGCGCTCGGCCTCACCGGTGAACTCACCGGACATCTCCGCGATGCCGGCGGCATTGTCGGCAACAGGTCCGAAGGTGTCCTCCGAGACGATGACGCCGGTCGTGGCCAACATGCCCATGCCGGCCAGGGCCACCAGGTAGAAGGTGAACTGGATGTTGGCGCCGCCGAGTGCGATGGCGACACCCAGGGCGCCGGCAATGGCCACGATCGCCCATACCGTCGACTCGAGGCCCGAGCTGATGCCGGACAGAACCGTGGTGGCAGGGCCGGTCCGTGTGGCTTTGGCGATGTCGCGAACGGGCGTCTTCTCGGTCGAGGTGTAGTACTCGGTGAGACGGCTGACGACCTGGGCCAGAACGAGTCCGGTCACCACGGCGCCGAACATGCGCCAGCCCTCGTTGAAGTCGCTGTTTCCGACGTAGCCGAGTGCCACGCCAAAGGTGCCGAGCACCGTCAGAAGCCCGGCGGTGAGGAAGCCCCGGTTGATGGGGGCCATGGCCGATTTGTCCTTGTCGGTGGCGCGCACGGCAAAGATGCCGGCAATGGAGGCCAGCACGCCGATGGCACGAGCCGCCACCGGGAAGATGAGGCCGATGACCGGGTTGAGATCGAGAGACTTGAAGGCGGCGACGCCGAGGATGATCGATGCGACGAGGGTCACCTCGTAGCTCTCGAAGAGGTCGGCGTCCATGCCTGCGCAGTCGCCGACGTTGTCGCCGACGTTGTCGGCGATGGTCGCGGGGTTGCGGGGGTCATCCTCGGGAATGCCGGCTTCGACCTTGCCCACCAGGTCGGCGCCCACGTCGGCGGCCTTGGTGAAGATGCCGCCACCGACGCGCAGGAACAGGGCGATCAACGAGCCGCCGAAGCCGAAGCCGACCAGGATGGCCGAGCTGGTGTTCTGGAAGGCGATGATGATCACCGTGGCGCCCAGCAGGCCGAGACCGACGGTGAACATGCCTGCGACGCCACCGGTGCGGAACGCGACCTTGAGCGCTGCCGGCAGTGAGCCGCTTCGGGCTGCGGCGGCGGTGCGCACGTTGCCCCGCACGGCAAGACCCATTCCGATGAATCCGGTGAGACCGGACAGGAAGCAGCCTGCGACGAAGGCGAGCGTTCGGAAGATGCCTGATTGCACGAAGCTCAACGCCTCGGTGCCGTCCGGCTTGAGGACGGCGGTTGACGTGAAGAACACGATCACCACAAGAGGGATCAGGATGATGCCGATGGTCTTGAACTGGCGCCGCAGGTAAGCCTGAGCGCCTTCCTGGATGGCGGTGGCGATCTCGATCATCTTGGGTGTGCCCTGATCGGCGGCGAGCACGCCACGCATCAGATAGAAACCGACAGCGAGGGCCAAAATGGCGGTGGCGGCCGAAAAACCGAGCCACATCCATTCGGCATCGCCCAGGGTGAACGCCTGGTAGCCGCCTTCGGCTCCGAGGACAGGGATCATGAACTGCTCCTTGATGAGGGTTTCTTGCGCGGTAATGACGTGCAGAAGCCACAGAGGACTATGGCCGCAGGTGGCAAATGGTGCTGTTGAAGCATGCAAATGTCAAGTTTGACCTTACGTGAATCTGCCGGTCTCCGGGCAATGGGACGGAGCAACTAGACTGTTCGGCAGCTGCCGTCGGGCTTCGGAAACGGGTGACGCATGAAGAAAATCGGCATTCTCGTCGTCGCCTACAACGCTGCGTCGACCCTCGAGAGAGTGCTCGACCGCATCCCCGAGGAGTTCCTTCCCCGCATCACGGAGATCCTCGTCTGTGACGACCACAGCGACGACGACACGTACCAGGTGGGGCTGGGCTACCAACAGGCGAACGGGGCGCTGCCCTTGAGGGTCGTGCGTCACGCTCGGAACCTTGGCTACGGCGGCAAT
>JACOTK010000271.1 GCA_016178435.1 Actinomycetota bacterium | reverse complement strand
ATGGTCCGAGGGCTCTCGGGGTTGATCACCCGCGTCGTCGACCGCGTCGATTTCGGTGACCACGTCGGACACGTGCTCGAGCCTGTCGGATCGTTTGGGCCCGATCCCGGTGATCGACGCTCCCTGACGATGAACGATGTTGCCGACTTCGAGCCCGGCCACCCACGGAACTGACATGCGATCCGGTTGAATCGGAAGCCTGCCGGGAAGGGTTGAGGGAACCGCTACTTGATGAGCGGGTCCCGAGGAAGACCGAGGATGCGCTCGCCGATCTGGGAGCGCTTGATCTCCGAGGTGCCGCCCGCGATGGACATGGCCCGATGCATCAACACCAACATGTTGCTGAGGCTCGATGCGCCGTCCATGAAGGCGACGTCGGGGCCGTTGAGCTCGGTCAGGATTGCCGCGGTCTCGTGGCCGAGCTCGGAGAGCACCAGCTTGGTGATCGCGCCCTCCGGCCCTGGTTCGGCGCCGGAGACGGCGCGATTGGCGCTGCGGAGGTTGAGCAAACCGATGGCGTGGTGCTGGGCGATGTAACGACCGATGCGTGCCGCCCCGCCGGTGAGGCGTTCGGGGTTGGCGTCGAAGGGCCCGACCAGTGCCTTGCCGGGCATGGACATCCCACCCTGACCACCGCCGATGCTCACGCTCTCGTTGCCGAGGGTGGCCCTCGCCACGGTCCAGCCTCCGTCGACAGGCCCGACCACATCATCATCGGGAACGAAGACGTCGTTGAAGAAGACCTCGTTGAACTCCGATGCCCCCATCGTCATCTTCAGGGGTCGGACCTCGACACCCTCGGCATGCATGTCGATGACCATGGTGGTGATGCCGTCGTGCTTGGGGACGTCGGGGTTGGTTCGCACCGTGGCGAACCCCATTCCCGAGACGTGAGCGCCACTGGTCCACACCTTCTGGCCGTTGACCAACCATCCGCCGTCCACCCGCGTTGCCCTGGTCTTGATCCCGGCGGCGTCCGACCCGGCGTCGGGCTCACTGAAGAGCTGGCACCAGATCACCTCTTGGGTGAGCGCCGGCTTGACCCACCGCTCCACCTGGTCCGGATTGGCGTACTGGATGAGGGTGAGGATGTTCCACCCGGTGATGCCGTAATTGGGACGCTGGATCCCGGCTGCGTCGAATTCCTGCTCGACGACGAGTTGCTCGATGGCCCCCGCCGAGCGCCCATGGGGCTTCGGCCAGTGAGGCATGACGTAGCCGGTCTCGATCAGCCTGGTCCGTTGCTCCGTGGCGGGCAGGCCCTTGATGCTCTCGGCGAAGGCCCGGACCTCCCGTCGGATCGGCTCCGCCTCGGGCGGCAGCTCGATGGCCTTGGCCCGGACCACTCCGGCCCGGGTGAGATCCACCAGGTCGGCAGCCGCAATGCCGGGTGTCAGAAAGCTGAGAAGCGTGGTCGCTCGACGCATGAACAGGTGGGCGTCGTGCTCCCAGGTGATCGAGATGCCGCCGTGCACCTGGGTGTTCAGGTTGGCGCAGAGGTCCGCGGCGGGAGCAGCCAGGGCGGCGGCGATGGCTGCGGTGTAGCTCTGCTGGTCACCTCCGGTCGCTGCGGCGCGTGCGGCATCCCACACTGCCGAGGTTGCCAGCTCCGTGGCCACGGCCATGTCGGCGCAATGGTGTTTCACGGCTTGGAACATGCCGATCGGACGCCCGAACTGGATCCGCTCCTTGGCGTAGCCGGCAGCGAGCCGGGTGCACTCCCCCGCCAGGCCCACCGCTTCGGCCGAGAGGATCAACCGTGCCAGGTCGACAAGCGTCCGGCGACCTCCTCGCACAACCGTTGCCTCGGCGCCGTCAAGCGTCACGCGGGCGGAACGCCGGGTCGAGTCCATGTTGGGCGGCGTCTCGACGACAACGCCCTCTGCCACCTCGATGATGACCAGGTCGTCACCGGCCGGAACGAGCAGGAGGTGCGCAAGACCGCCACCCAGAACCGTGCCCGCAGCGCCGGTGGCCTTGGATCCGCTGACGACGACCGATCCGCCGAGCCCGATGCCGGCGTTGATCGTCCCACCCGCCAGACCCGGAAGGAACTTGGCCTTCGTGGCGTCGTCGCCTGCTGCGGTGATCACCGCGCCGGCGATCACCGTGGGCACGAACGGACCCGGAGCGACGGCTCGGCCCATCTCCTCCACCACGACCACGAGCTCCTCGAGCGTGAAGCCCGAGCCGCCGTACTGCTCAGGAATGTGGAGCCCGAGCCAGCCCAGGTCGACGAGGTCACCCCAGAACGGGGGCATCGGTTCGGTCTTGGACTCCAGCAGGTCCCGAGCGGCGCGACGTGCGTCGCGCTTGAGAAGGAAGTCCGCTGCGGTGTCGGCGAGGGCCCGGTGGTCATCAGTGATGGCGATTGACATGGCGACGACCCTATTCCCTACCCGCGTGTCGGCGCCAGAATCGGGACTCGGCTCCGGGGACGCCACAGGTCGAGCTCCCTGGCGGATATCCAGGTGGGCCGGACTCAGTAAGCGGTACACCTCGTAGTCCCCAGCACCAGGGTGACGGGAACATGTTGGCGCGTGTCACGGTCACTTGCCCACAGGGTCATGGTGTAGGTGCCCACCTGTGCCTTTCGCCGGGAGACGCCAACCCGGACGTAGGCGAGCTCCTGGGTTCCGTCGCCGGTCCCCGGATTGATCGGTGACTGCAACGGCGTGGCGGTCACGCCTGGCGGCAGGTCGTCCATGCCAATCGTGATGGGACTGCTCCAGCTCCCCTTGATCTCGACAGCATACGAACCGGGCGACCCACCACCCCCCAGGTGTGCGCACCGACGATCATGGAGGTCCACCAGGGTCCAGGTGGAACTGGCTGCGCCTGTCGCCGCTGGGGCAGGTGCTGTCACGGCAAGGGCGAGAACGACCGCAGTGACGGCAGGGAAACGTAGGCGGCGCCTGTGAACGGCAACGGCTCTCACGACAACGGCTCTCATCGAGGTGTCCCCCTTCTGTAGATCAACCCCTCCACTTCATGTACGTGCAGCAGCCCCGAAGGGATTCCCCGGAGGCGTCATTGGTGAGGCTCCTGACGGAGGGCCCGAAGACTTCACACGAGGGTCGACACCCGCATTGTCGTCCCGGGGGCCACGGCTGCCGAATGGCTTCGCCTGAACATCGACCCCAAGAACCCCAAGGTGTTCTCCTGGGATGTCGTCGGGGTGCGACCAACCGCAGGGAGCCCGCTCGACCGGTCCTCATCGGCCCGGGGCAGGAGGCGGGAGCGCGGGGATCAGACGTGAGGCGCCCGGGCCCGAGCCGT
>JACOTK010000176.1 GCA_016178435.1 Actinomycetota bacterium | reverse complement strand
TGGTTGCCGACGTGGACGTCTATGCCGGCGAGCTGTCCGGACTGTGCACAGCCGAGGTCGAGTTCGATTCCGAAGCCGATGCGGCGGCTTTCGTCCCACCAGGCTGGTTCGGTCGTGAGGTCACCGGTGAGCCGGGGTGGAGCAACGCCGCCCTCGCCCGTCACGGTCTTCCACGCTGAGCGCACCTGTCAAGGCTCTCGTCATTCATCGGCAGGGGCGCCATCCCGGTTCCGACCGGCAACGGAAGTTCAGTCGTTGTTCATCGCATGTTTGCCTCGAGCTGCGCAGCATCACTGATCATGGAACATGGAATCCATGTGCGGTCGAGGTGACCTGGAAGCTCTCGAGGCCGACGTCAGCGCGCTGCGCGAAGCGTTGTTGGCGGCCGAGGTGATCAGGGCAGACGAGATCGTCGCCACGCACCCCGCGCATCGGCGATCGGCGACGAACCTGGTGCACTATCTGGCACTGCGGAACCACGACGTTCGCGACCTTCAAGAGCGTTTGGGCGCCCTCGGGTTGTCGTCATTGGGACGATCCGAGTCTCATGTGTTGGCGACGATCGAGGCCATCCTGGCGCTTCTGGCGAGGTTGAACGATCACGCACCACCGACATCTGCCGGGGCCATCACGTTCACCGAAGGCCACGACCTCCTCGTCGACAACGCCGATCGGCTTCTTGGCCCATCGTCGGCGAGACGCTCCACGCGGATCATGGTGACCCTCCCGTGTGATGCCGCCGCCGACGCACAGCTTGTTGCCGGATTGGTTGCCGAGGGTATGGATGTGGCCAGGATCAACTGCGCCCACGACGACCGGGATGCGTGGGCTCGGATGATTGCCCATCTTCAGGCGGGCGCCGGCGCCGATGATCGGCGGTGTCGGGTCGCGATGGACCTGGGAGGGCCAAAGCTTCGAACCGGGCCGATCGAGCCGGGACCTCGAGTTGTGCGGGTCGCTCCCAAGCGCGACCAGTTGGGACGTGTGGTGACGCCGGCACTGGTGTGGTTGACGACCATCGGCGGGCCCACCCGACCCGCCGACGCCGATTTCGCGACCATCGAGGTGCCGGTTGAGGACCTGGCGTGGTTGCAGCGTCGCCAACGAGGTGACCGACTCGAGCTGCGCGACAGCCGCGGGGCACGACGCAAATGGGAGGTCGTCGAGGTTGTCGCAGGCGGCTGCCTGGCCTCGACCGAGCAGACAAGCTACGTGATGACGGGACTGAAGATCACCTGCAAGGCCGCCGATGGCCGGGACACGGTGAAGGTCGGCACGCTCGCCAAGATCGACCAAGCCCACCGCGTGCGCCGGGGTGACCGGGTGATCCTGACCCGCTCGCTTGCTCCCGCTTCCCCGACTCCCGCGGGTGTTCCCCACTACATCGGCTGCAGCCTCGGCGAGGCGTTCCAACACGCCCGGTCGGGAGAACGGGTCTGGCTCGACGACGGCAAGATCGGTGGAACCATTGATCATGTCACCGAGGACGAGATCGACCTGACCGTCACCCATGTCCCGCCCCGCGGTGCAAACCTGCGAGCCGGCAAGGGGATCAACCTGCCCGACACCGATCTGCAGGTGGGCGCACTGACCCCGAAGGACCTCGAGGATCTCACGTTTGTGGCCCGTCACGCGGATCTCGTCAACCTCTCGTTCGTCCGCCGCCCCGAGGACATCCGGCAGCTCCACCGCGAGCTCGAGCGGCTCGATGCCGACGACATCGGCATCGTCTTGAAGATCGAGAATGTCGCCGCGTTCGAGAATCTCCCCGAGCTGTTGCTGACGGCGATGCGCAGCGAAAAGCTCGGCGTGATGATCGCCCGTGGTGACCTCGCGGTCGAGGTCGGCTTCGAACGGCTCGCCGAGGTCCAGGAAGAGATCATGTGGGCTTGCGAAGCGGCCCACATACCCGTCATCTGGGCCACCCAGGTCCTGGACACGCTCGCCCTCACGGGACAACCGTCACGCGCCGAGATCACCGACGCCGCGATGGCTCAGCGCGCCGAGTGCGTCATGCTCAACAAGGGACCCCGCATCGTCGAGGCGATCAACGCCCTCGACTCGATCATCACCCGGATGCAGGACCACCAGGACAAGAAACGCAGCCTGCTCCGCCGACTGCACGCCTGGGACCATCCCTCCCCGCCGCTTGTGAAGAACGGCGCCCCGACGTAACCGAAGCGGCCGGACCCTCATGGTTCCGACGGTGATCGGGATCAGGCGGTATCGGTCGGCCCTCCCTCCAGGGGCCTGGGGCGACCGCGGCGGCCGGGCGCCGATCGTTCCGGCTCCGGTTCTTCCGGTTCGTCCTGCGTGTCGCCACAGTCGCCGGACAGGTCATCCGACTGTTCGTCCGACTGTTCGTCCGTGTCGCTGTCACCCGTGTCGACCTCAGTCGTGTCGACCGCCACCATTGGGTCGGGCTCCGCTGCCTCCGGGCGATCGGGCCTGGGCAGCGCGCCGTTGTCCTCGAGGTAGCGCATGAGCGTGGCGGCCAAGCCGTCGACGGGGTTGCCGCCCCCCGTGACGAGCACGTCCGGCATGATCGTGACGCCGCCTTCCGCGATGGCGTTCGCCACCGCCACGAGCGCGGTGGCAGGGCCACCGAGCGCCTCCACCTGCGCCTCGAATCCGGTGGCTCGGGCCAGGCCGAGTGCCTCCGCCGCCTTGGCCTCCGCGAGACCGATGGCCCGCCGCCGGGTCGCCTCGGCGTTGCCGGTCAGCTCCACGTAGGCGGCCTCGCCCCTGGCCTCCGCCTCGCGTGCCTCGGCCTGGCTAGTCTTGATCCGCACACCGACCTGCGCACTGGCGAGCTCGGCCTGCATGTCGGCGGTGCCCTTCGCGTTCTCCATCTCGACGCGGGAGATCTGGGCACGCTGTTGCTCCTCGTAGGTCGCCTTCTCCTGGTTCGCGATCTCCCGTTGGGTGAGAACCTCGACGAGATCATCGGGGAACACGACGTCCTGGATGTAGACGCCTTTCGTCTCCACCTCGTACTGGCTCAGGTAATCGGTGATCGCGTCGAACGCAGCCGTCTGCACCTGTCGGCGTGTCTCGATGAAACGCACGGCCTCGAGTGCCTGCAGCGTGTTGCGGAAATGGTTGCCCACTGCCGATTGCAGCACCTCGCTCACCAGGTTGCGCATGGTGCCGACCATCGAGATGACCTTGGGGGCCCTTGTGTCGGGAACGTGAATCTGCACCTGGAGGTCGATGCGGAACACGAAGCCCTCGCGGCTCTTGCCGACGATCGACGAGAGGTGCGCGTCGAGATCGTGCGCCTCCGAGGAGGCCTCGGCCCAGTTGAGGGTGAGGATGAAGGTGGGTACGATCTCGGCCGCGTAGATGCGCGGGTTGATCGGGTACTTGCCCGTGCGCAGCGGCTCCTGCCAGATGCCACGGTGGCCCGGGCGGACGATCGAGCCGAACTTGAACTCCGTTCCCGAGGTGTCGTCGGTCGGTAGGCCGACGAAGCCCTTGATCACAGCGACCTCACCCTGGTTCACGACGAGCATCGGCACCAGGTCGACGCGGATCAGGAACGGGTTGAGCAGGTAGGCGCCGTAGAGGAGCGGGTCGTGCTGCAACCCGATCTTGCCGCCGGCGTCGAGGAAGGCCTGGAAGTCCTGGTAGTTGTTGTGGAGCGTGTTCTTGCTGCCCAGCAGCAGGTCGATCAGCGCTGCGTCGTTGCGCGATTCGAGACCGCTCTCGGCTTGGGCAGCCTCGATCTCGGCGATGTCGGCGAAGCCGCCCAGGCGGCTGGCGATGTCGCCGGAGAGAAGCGGCTCGCCTTCGAGCGCCGTGACGACCCCGACGACATCGGCGTCGCCGTCGGGAGCGATCACGACCACTCTCAGCTGGCTGCCCGACAGCCCGAATGATGCCGGCAACAGGTCCCCGCCCCGGCCCAACGCTGCCAGGTCGGGGGACACGGGCAGGCCATAGACCGCCTGGGTGGTGATCACCAGGAACGCGACCGGGTGGATGGGCACCAGCGTTCCGGGGGGCAGCACCGGCCGCTGCACACCCTTCTCGCCTCCGGCGGTCACGAAGAGGGACAGATCCGAGAAGTTCCCGAACGCCGATTGGTAGACGGCGCTCTTCGCCCCGATGGGCAGTGGGTCGCCGACCTGGGCGATCACGACGCCGATCTCGCCTGCGGGCACCTGAACCCACGGAAACTTGCGCACGTTGAAGATCGGCCAGAGCTTGAATCGGACGCCGGGCATCAGCAGATCGGCCTGGTAGCCGGCTTCCCCCTTGAACGCGATCGGATTGTCGTCACTCAGCTTGCGGAACGAGAAGGTCTTCGCCACCAAGCCGACCTGCGCGGCACCGATGACGTGCAACGATTTCCCAAGCACGATCAGCACCACCACGGCCAACACGGTGAGGACGATGAGCACGGTCATCGAGTTCCGCCCCTTCTGGCCGGTCCGCTCGGATGCGGATGGCCGGCGCGCTGCATCGTAGTGGGCGCGTACTCGATTTGGCTCGATACGCCGGGCACGTGTGCCACGAGGCGCCCGGCTCGAGTGACACCCGGAAAAGGATCCCGCCGTTGGCGAACTCCGGCGGGGAATCAGCCTCGTCAACCCTGAACGCCACGCCGCGTTCGAACTCGTCGTTGCGGTACCGGGTGAGGAGTTGTCCCGAATGTTCGTTCCAGGTGCTCTGCAGCGCGCCCCGTCGTATGGCGCGGCCGCTCTTGACGTCGAACAGGTCTGCGAAGTCGGACTCGATGCTCACCTCGAGCGTGAGGTCATAGTCTTCGTGGACGCCGTGACCGATGGTGCGATCAAGGCGCAGATGCAAGGAGCGCGCGGCAATCTCGTTGCCATCGGCTCCCAGAATGAGCGGATTGGTGAACTCGAAACGGGCGGCGTGAGCCTCCACGGCCGAGGAATTGGAGAGAATTGGACGTACCCGGCACAACTTCAACCGATAGCCCGAGACCAATCGGGTGTCGGAGACGAAATATCCCTGCTGGATCGTGGAGGACATCTCGCCGTTGACCCCCGAGACCGCGAACTCACCGTCACTGTGGATCGTCACCACGGCAGGACCGACTCGAACCTCCACATGTGCTCCTTCGGGAACCCTCGTCCGACTTGCCTACCGCCGGCCTGCCGGCACCGAGGCGAGGGTCGAGCCCGGCCGCCGGGCTCGACCCTCCCCTCGACCCAGCGCAGCTCAGCTTCGCGCGGAGCGCGGCGAGGGCCCCGTCGCCGTGGGCGTCCATGCTGGTCTCGCTGGCGATGGTCTCGATGATGACCCGATCGGTTCCGATGACGAACGTGACACGGCGGTTGAACAGCGGCCCGGGCCGCTTGAC